>JAHJCI010000198.1 GCA_018813085.1 Candidatus Omnitrophota bacterium
AACTAACTGTGTTTAAACAGTTTAGAAATAAAGAGAGCTTATGAAAATCAATAAGATTAATGTTAAAATATTTAAAATAAAGAACAGGCGGGATTATGCAGCTCTCTTTGCGAATCATCTCACCGAGGGGAAAACCCCTCAACAGACCTTCGAGAGAATGGTAAAGGCCGCTACGATTTTTTTATTATTTCTCTTCATCTTTTCATGCCTATATAATCCCTGTTATGCTGCTCCTGCATATGGCGTCAAGATGCCTGATAAAAACCATTTTTTCTTTGGGCTACAGTCATATTCCCTGCTAAAGAAACAACTGGAGGCTGATAACGGCAAAATGTGCAGCTTACAGCATTTCTTCCTTATCACCTATGGTTTATCAGACTGGTTCTCTATCGATTTAAAAGGAGGGGGAGGTAACATAAAACAGTCCCCGGATGTGGGAGAAAAAATTAAATACGCTTCCTACTTAGGGGGAGGATATGGTTTTCGCATAAGGCTTTATGAAAAGGATGCGCATAAGGCTGTCTTTGGGTTCCAGCATATCAGTATACACCCCCATAAAACCCACAGAATAACCAAAAACATAAAGCTGTCCTGGATGACTGGCAATTTTCCCTGCTCTTTGCGCATAAAATATCCATACTTACTCCTTACATCGGCACGAGATGGTCGCGTATGGATTATATCCATTGGGTAGACAACGTGCGAAACCGAGTTAAATCCGACAGATCAAAAAGTATAGGGTTGATTGCAGGAACTGACATTGCTTTAAATGATACTCTCTGGCTTAACCTGGAAGGAAATTTCCTGGATGCGGCTGCCGCTTCCTTAAGTATAAACTACAAGTTCTAATATCTATTTCCTTGACAGTGCCGGCCGGTTTTATTATAATATAGGCCTGTTTAAATTAGAAAGGAAACAACATGGCATTTAAAGGAACTCACAACGTAGCATCTCATGGCTCTCGCGCCTGGAGGCAAAGAATAAAAACCTCCCCCAAGCAAAAGGTCAACGCGGGAGCTATTCTGGTATTGAATACCAAGAGCTTAAAGTGCGGTGAAAATACTTACCTTGGAAGTAACAATATACACGCCAAAATTGACGGTATAGTTGAAATTAAAAATAAGAAGATAAACGTAAAGCCGCTCTCCTAATCCGGGATAGTTACCTTTTATTTAGATGCCCGCGCCAGCAAGCGCGGGCATATTTATTAGCCCCACATAACCAGGCAAGGGTATACATATCTATTGCACATATCATTGACTAGCAGTAAAATATTATACAGCATATTCTTACCGGGTTTCCTCTGACCGCTATAAGATATGAAGAAAATCCTGCTTGCGCTTATTAAGAGGTGGATTATGAGAAAAATCATCCTGGTTATCCTTTGCCTTGTTTTCTGCTCTAATGTTTATGCCAATTCGCCCAAAAAAATAGGTATCGAATTCGACAACCAAACTAAAAGGGTCAGTATAACCGTTACGCACCCGGTAGAAGACCCGATGAGCCACTTTGTTAAGAAAATTAAGCTATCGCTTAACCGTAACACAATAGTTGAGAAGGACTTTAACCGTCAACAGAACAGGAGAAGCCAAATCCTGGTTTATACTATTCCTTCTATTAAGCTGGGCGATGTAATATCGGTTGAGGCATCCTGCAATAAAACAGGGGAATTGTTTAAAGAAATAACTATAGAAGAGAAGTACTAATTAATAAGGAGGGCTGATGCGGCTGATCACAGTATTGTTCATGGTTTTATTCTTAAGCCTGAGCTTCTCAGTTGTCGATGCCAGGGAATTTTATGAAGAAGAAGAGGGTAAATTTGCCCTGGGAATAAAAGCCGGCACGCTGGGAGCAGGGATTGAAGGAATAATGCGCCTTAACTCTAATTTCAACGCCAAGCTGGGGGTTAATGCCTTCCAATATGACTACAGCGGAACAGAAGACGGTATCGAATACGACTTTGACCTTGAGCTTTTTTCCGTATCTGCATTGCTTGACTGGCACCCCTTTAAGAATTCCTTTCGCATTACAAGCGGAGCGTTATATAACCAGAACTCCCTGGATATGAATGCAAAAACAGCAAGTTCATATACAATAGGCAGCGCAACCTACACTGCAGCTCAAGTCGGCTCTTTGACAGGCGAGCTTGATTTCGACGAGGTCAACCCCTATCTGGGTATCGGCTGGGGCAATGCCGTAGGTAAAAATAAACAGTGGTCATTTTCTTTTGATATAGGAGTTGTTTACCAGGGCTCGCCAAAGGTTGACCTTTCTGCCAACGGAACCTTAAGCGGTAATGCCGCCTTCCAGGCCAATTTAGACCGCGAAGAGCAAAACCTTGAAGACGAACTCGAGGATTATCAATTCTATCCGGTAATCTCTCTGGGAGTCTGTTACAGTTTCTAACTGCTAAAATCTCCTTGATATAAACAAGGAGCACACTTATAATATCTCTGGATATTTGCGTGTAAAGAAAGAGATACTCATCAAAAATTAAAAGGAGGTAAAATATGCAATTTTCTTTAATCTTACTGGCTTTTATTATCGTGCTCGGAGGCTGGTTTTTCTCTATCTACAACGCCCTGATCAGGCTTAAGGTTAGGATTAATAATGCCTGGGCCCAGATCGATGTACAGTTAAAAAGACGCCATGACCTGATTCCGAATCTTGTTGAAACAGTAAAAGGCTACATGCAGTATGAAAAGGATACTTTAGAGCGGGTGATTAAAGCCAGGTCCCAGGCAGTGGATGCCTCTGGGCTTAAGGATAAAGCGCAGGCAGAGAATTTCCTCACACAAACATTGCGCTCTTTGTTTGCGGTTGTTGAAAGATACCCTGACCTTAAAGCCAACCAGAATGTATTAAAACTGCAGGAAGAATTGACTTCTACGGAAAATAAAATTGCCTTTGCCCGCCAGTATTACAATGACGAAGTGCAGCGCTTTAACACCAAAATCCAGGTAGTACCTTCAAATCTGGTTGCCAACGCCTGCGGCTTTACAAAGAAAGAATTCTTTGAGATAGAAGATAAAACAGAGAAAGAAACGCCCAAGGTAAAGCTCTAAGCAGCCCATGCCGTTTTCGTTCATTGAAATAGAAGAGAATAAAAACCGCGTCATTGCCTTAATCTTAACATTTTTAGTTCTCTTCTATTTCCTCACCGCCTATTTTTTACTTATAGTAATAGAAAATTATTTTGCCTCCTCGCAACTCAGGCCAGGAGAAGCCGAATTCTTTTTCCCCCCCTTTACGCACGTATTGTCTGTATTAATTATCGCCGCTCTTGCGGCGCTATTTCACTGGACACAATCTACAAGCAATCTTATCCCAAGAATGTCTATGGCTGTCGGGGCTTTGCCGATTGACAAAAAAGACACCTATCATCAGTATTTTAAAAATATTGTTGATGAAGTATCTGTCGCACTCGGAGGCAGGCCGATTGAAGCAATGGTTATCCCTTCCGGCAGCATGAATGCATTCTCCCTGCAAGACTTCAACCGGCGGGCGGTTATAGGCATAACTGAAGGCTTATTATCCCGCCTTAACCGCGCCCAAATTGAAGCAGTAGTAGCGCATGAGGCAGGGCATATTGCTGCCGCAGACTCTCTCAGCGCAACCGTAATATGCTCCCTATCGGAAATTTATGAGGAAATTTTTACTAAGCTAAGGGCCGGCCTGTCTAAAACAAGAGGCCGGGGAGTTGTAATATTGCTTTTGGTTTTTATCCTGCTGGGCATTATGAACCTGCTCAGTAAACTACTGCGTTATTTTATATCCAGGCAAAGGGAATACAGGGCAGACGCTATTGCCGTCAGGCTCACGCGTAACCCTTTAAGCCTGGCAGAAGCACTGAAATTAATATCCAAGCATTGGCGTGGTTCAGGAGCACAAGGAGCAAGGATGGAATCTATTTTCATTCTTAACCCCAAATTTAATGAACTGGATGAGCGAGAAAATACGCTCTCCGATATCTTCTCTACCCATCCTCCCGTAAGCAGAAGAATAAAAATCCTCCTGGACATGGCGCATCTGGATGAAAAAACACTGGAAGAGAATCTAAAGAACTTCAGGAGGGCTTCTCCGGTTGCCAAAATTCAGTTTAAGCCCGATGCTGTCGTTAAAGCTGAAAGCGAAACTCAATCAAAGAGATGGCTTATTTATAGCGAACAAAAATGGCTGGGGCCGTTTTTACTTGACGAATTAACGCAGATGAGAGGAATTAAACCCGAACAATGGGTGAGAAGAGAAGGGCAGGAGGCGACAATCTGCGCCTTCCAGGACTGGGATTTAAGGAATCTATTCAAAAAAGGCGCAGAGAAAACAGGCAAAGACGAGAAGAATTCCTGTCCCAACTGCAAAACTCCATTACAGGCGCTCAATTACGAAGGCACGCCGATTCTGAAATGTTCTTATTGCGAGGGAATATTTGCCGAACAGGGAAAAATCAGCCGTATCTTTATAAGAAAAGATGCTACTTTTTCTGAAAATACTAAACGCTTGGCTGAGATACTGATCAATACAAAAGATAAATTCAGGGTAAAATATAAGGATTCGAAATCTGTTTGGATCCTTAAATGCCCGAATTGCATGCGCAAGATGCGCAGGCAATTTTTCATATATTCATATCCGGTAGAAATAGACCGTTGTATTCATTGCCAGGGAATCTGGTTTGATAAACAAGAACTGGAAATCCTGCAGTATATTTTTGAAAATAAAGAACAATTCTTCAGCGGAAAGTATTTTTAACTAAGAAAGATGAACTATCTAACAGTTGCAATAAAGGCAGCGAAACAAGCAGGGAAAATTCATAAAAAGTACTTTAACACTGATTTAAAAGTAGAGACAAAATCAACGCCTTTTGATTTGCTTACTATTGCAGATAAAGAAGCTGAAAAATCAATAGTTAACTTAATCAAAAAATATTTCCCAGAGCACAATTTTTTGGCCGAAGAATACACTTATGATAAAACCGGCTCTGAATATACCTGGATTATTGACCCGCTTGACGGAACCAATAATTTTGCTTCAGGCATGCCGATTTTCGCAGTATCTATTGCCCTGATGAAAAATAATGAAGTTATCGTCGGGGTAATTTACGACGCGATGCGCAATGAGCTCTTCTTCGCAGAAAAAGGCTGCGGCGCTTTCCTTAATAAAAAACCTATCCGCGTTTCTTCAGCGGGCTCGCTTGATAAATCTTTGATTATTACCGGCTTCTATTACAGCCGCGGAGAAGAGATGATTGAAACGCTGGACACTATAAAAAGATTCTTCCTTAAAAAAATTATGGGTCTGCGCCGTTTGGGCGCGGCTTCCCTTGATTTATGCTATATCGCCTGCGGGCGCGCTTCCGGTTTTTGGGAGTTTGAGCTAAGCCCCTGGGATTTTGCCGCAGGAAAGCTCTTGATTGAAGAAGCCGGGGGTAAAGTTACCGGAAAGCGAGGAGAAAAAATCTTCTCCAATGAGAAATCTTTTGTTGTGGCCTCAGACGGGAAAATTCATGAACAAATGCTTGCAGTGCTTAATCAACGAGAAGAATAAAAATGAAGAAGGCGCGAAATGTTTTTAGAATGGTTATATCAGGAAGGTAGAATGGTGAGGTAAATATGGCCAAGGTGTTAACAACATGCATTTATTGTGGTTGCGGCTGCGGGCTGTATCTTATTTCAGACAGAATGAAACTCATCGGAGCCTATCCAAGTCAGAATCACCCGGTATCGAAAGGTTGCCTTTGCGTCAAGGGGTGGAATTCATATGAATTTGTCAATAATCTCCAGCGGCTTAAAAAACCTTTAATAAAGAAAAATGGCAAGCTTCAAACAGTAACCTGGGATAAGGCAATTGATAGGGTAGCAAGAAAATTCAAGGAGATTAACAAAAAACACGGCCCGGATGCGCTTGGCTTTTTAAGTTCTGCTAAAACTACAAATGAGGAAAATTATCTTGCTATGAAATTAGCGCGGGCTGTATTTAAAACTAATAATGTAGACCATTGCGCAAGACTCTGCCATGCCTCAACCGTGGCAGGATTAACTGCCGCCTTCGGCTCAGGGGCAATGACCAATTCCATAGAAGAGTTTGAGAATGCCGAGGTTATTCTGGTTACCGGCTCAGATACTACGGAGCAGCACCCCTTAATTGGCTCGCGGATTATAAATGCCATAGATAAAGGAACTACCCTTATTGTCATTGACCCGCGCAAAATCGAACTTGCAAAACATGCGGCGATTTATGCTCAACCCAGGTTTGGCGCAGACGTGGCTTGGATAAACGGAATGATGAATGTGATTATCTCTGAGGGGCTTGATGCCAAAGAATATATCAGAGAAAGAACCGAGGGCTACGAGGAATTAAAGGAACTGGTTAAAGATTATTCTCTTGAATATGTAGAAAAGATTGCCGGCATCCCGAAGGATAAGCTAATCGATGCTGCTAGGATTTATGCCAGAGCCAAAAAAGCGATGATTGTTTATACGATGGGAATTACTCAACATACCACAGGCGTAGATAATGTCAAATCCCTGGCTAACCTGGCTATGCTCACCGGCCATGTCGGTTTTGAGTCTACGGGGGTCAATCCCCTGAGGGGCCAGAATAACGTGCAAGGCGCATGCGACGTCGGAGCGCTTCCCGATGTATATTCCGGATATCAGCCCGTAACCAATGCTAGTATAAGAAAGAAATTCGAATCTGCATGGGGGGTTAAAAACCTTCCAGATAAAGCGGGCCTTACTGTTACCGAGATTATAAAGTCAGCCGGTGAGGGAAAAATAAGAGGCCTTTATATTATCGGAGAAAATCCGGTGCTCAGCGACCCTGATTCAAACCAAGTGCGAGCCTGCCTTGAAAAGATAGAATTTTTGGTAGTGCAGGATATATTCCTTTCCGAAACCGCAGAGTACGCAGACGTAGTTCTTCCTGCGGCAAGCTATGCTGAAAAAGACGGAACATTTACCAATACCGAACGCAGGGTCCAGAGAATAAGGAAGGTAATTAATCCTCCTGGCCAGGCAAGGGCTGATTGGCAGATTATCTGCGAGGTTGCCGAAAGATGCGGATATAAAGGCATGAATTACAGTCGGCCCTCTGAAATAATGGATGAGATAGCTTCGGTCACTCCTATGTATGCGGGAATAAGCTATGACAGGCTGGAGCCCTTTGGACTCCAATGGCCCTGCTCAACCAAGGAACACCCTGGAACCAAATTTTTACACAAGGACAGATTCAGCAAAGGAAAAGGGACATTCTCGCCCAGGCCGTACATTCCTCCAAATGAACTTCCGGATGAGGAATATAATTTTATCTTAAGCACAGGCAGAACCTACTGGCACTGGCATACAGGAACAATGACCCGCAGAACCTCAACCTTGGATAGAGAAGTCCCTACTGCCTATGTTGAAATTCACCCTAACGACGCACAGGGGCTTGGAATTAAAAAAGACGATATGCTCAGAGTTTCATCCAGGAGGGGCAGAATAGAATTGAAGGCAAGAATAACCGAAAAGTCGCAAGAGGGCTCTGTGTTTATACCATTTCATTTTAAAGAAGCGGCTGCCAATGTTCTGACAAATCCGGCGATAGACCCGATAGCCAAGATTCCGGAATATAAGGTCTGCGCGGTCAAAATAGAGAAACTATGAAATCCGCTTTAATCAATAAATCCGACATAAGGCTCTTATTAAAAGAGGCTTCCCGGGAATGGAATATTTACGCACCTTTAGAGGTGCAGGGAGGAGACGTTAATTTCTGCTGCCTGCCAAAAGAAAATATAAAGGAGGCCTTAAATAGGGTTACCCTGGATGACAAATGGATTCCTGTTCCCCCTAAAGATTTATTCTTCCCTCAGCTTGAATCGCTATTTGAAATTAAAAAGAATAAAATCGAGGAAACTGTAGAATATTCAAAAAAGCTCCTGTTTGGCATCAAGGCCTGTGATTACCAGGGAATATTATTCAGCGACGAATTCTTTAAGCGGACCTTCCAGGATAATTATTATCTAAGCCGGACTAAGGATAGACTGGTGATTATCAAAAGCTGCTTGACTCCCCCGCGGCAAAACGCCTGTTTCTGCACATCGGCAAAAACAGGGCCGTTTCTAGACAAGGATTTCGACATTCAGTTAGTGGATATAGGCGAGGCATATCTTGTGGAAATAGGTTCAAAAAGGGGAGAGGATTTTATCTTAAAATATAAGAGATTCTTTAAGCTTTGTTCTAATTCTGAGGTAGACAAAGCCTTGACGGTAAAGGAAAAAGCAGTTGATTCAATAGAGCTTAAAATAGATTTCTCCCGGGCCGTTGAGCTTATGAAGGGAAAAGAGCCCCCTGAAGAAATATATAAAAAGATTGCCCAGAGATGCATCCATTGTGGCGGCTGTATTTATGTCTGCCCTACATGCACCTGTTTTAATGTATTTGACGATAAAGAAAACGAGGCTATGATTAGATACCGCAACTGGGATACCTGTGTATTTGAAGGCTTCACCAGAGAGGCAAGCGGATTCAATCCTCGTGAAACAAAGTGGCTAAGAGCATCCAGAAGATATGAGCATAAACTCTGGTATGACTATAAAACAACCGGAAAAAGCGGATGTGTCGGCTGTGGAAGATGCCTAACAAGCTGCCCGGTTGAGCTGGGTATGTCCAAATTCATACAGGAGATAACGGCATGAAGAACGAATACATACCTTATCCCGCAATCATTGAGGCAATTCAAACAGAGAGTTTTGATACCAGGACGCTTAAGGTGCGATTTAAGGATAAGCGCCTTCGGGATTCATTCGATTATAAGCCGGGTCAGTTTGTGGAGATTTCTGTTTTAGGCGCAGGCGAAGCGCCTATTTCTATAACCTCGTCTCCGTCAAGGAAGGGCTTTTTAGAATTTACCGTAAGGGCAGTGGGTAAGGTGACAAAAGCTATACACAAACTTAAGGTTGGTGACACTGTTTATCTTAGGGGACCTTATGGAAACTCGTTTCCTTTTGAGGAAGCAAAGAACAGGAATCTTTTGTTTGTTGCCGGCGGAATAGGTCTTCCGCCTTTAAGGAGCGTTATTAATATGGCTTTTGATAATCGGGATGATTTCGGAAATATTAAAATACTTTACGGAGCTAAAGCCCCGGATGAGCTTTGTTTCAAAGAAGAGCTTAAAATCTGGCAGGGGATACCTCAAGCAGAAGTGCTCCTTACAGTAGATAAGCCGGCCAATGGCTGGAAGGGAAATATAGGGGTGGTGACTACACTCTGGAAGAAAACAGAGATTTCTCCTAAGGATGCAATCGCCTACGTATGCGGCCCGCCCATAATGATAAAGTTTGTGCTTCAGAAATTGCTGGAATCCGGGTTTAAGCCAGACAATATCTACGTGAGTCTTGAAAGATATATGAAGTGCGGCATCGGCAAATGCGGACACTGCAACATAGGGGATAAATTTGCCTGTATAGACGGTCCTGTTTTTAGCTTCGGTCAGATTAAGGAACTGCCGGACAAAGAAAGAGAAATATGATACCTGAAGAAACCTTGCCAAACATAGGCACAGGCGTTATTTTAGCCGGAGGCAGAAGCAGCAGAATGGGACGTCCCAAGGCCTTATTAACTGTCAACGGAAAAAGAATGATAGATATTATCTTAGAGGTATTCCATTCCCTATTCAATGAAATATTTATCGTAACCGATGATAAGAATAATTTTGTTGAATTTAAAGATGTTAAGATAGTCGAGGATTCAGTCAAGGGATACGGACCATTGGGCGGTATTTACACCGGCTTAAAATCAATCTCCAATGATAAGGCTTTTTTTGTTGCTTGCGATATGCCTTTTTTGCATATCGGGTTAATAAAAAGACTACTCAATATCTCTAAGGAGAATGGCTGCGATTGCATTGTTCCCTATACTTCCAGAAGCATTGAGCCGCTTCATGCAGTATACTCAAGTAAAATTCTTGGAAAGATAGAACATTTGCTAAAGGAAAAGGAATTTTCTTTAAATCAACTTTTAAAAAGGTGTAACTGCGAATATATTAAGGTAAAGAAAGGCGAATACCTTTCCTTTTTTAATGTCAATACTCCAGAAGACCTAAAAGAGCTTAATGCATATGAAAGTAAAATCTAAAGTGTGGCTTGAGAAGAGAGACAAATTGGTGTTTGGAGAGGGAAAATCCCGGCTTTTAAAAGCAATTAATCAGACCGGCTCAATAAATAAAGCTTCTGGAAAAATGGGCATCTCTTTCAGGCATGCCTGGGGATATATTACAGCCATAGAAAAACGGCTTGGCTTCAAACTCATAGAGCGCACAAAGGGAGGAAAGGAAGGAGGTGGCTCTCGCCTGACCCCTGCAGGAAGGAAACTGGTCGGAAATTTCGACCAATTAGCAAGCGCGTTAAATAAATTTACAGATAAAAAATTCAAGGAGATATTCGGTGGCCAATGTAGAGGTATTAAAAATAAACAGAAGCAAAAAAGAATACGTTAAGGATATAGTTACAGATGAAATACCGTTAACCGTCCGCCTTAACGGAAAAAAAATCCTTGCGAATGAGAGAGTTATATGAGAAGAACGCTGCTATTCTTAATTCTTTTTGGATTAATTGTGAGCACCTGTAGAGCTGAAAGCCTCAAAATGGCTACTACAACCAGCGTTGAGAACTCTGGCCTTCTGGATGTGTTACTTTCTGCCTTTGAGCAAAAATTCGGAATAAAAATACACCCAATTGCAGTGGGCACAGGCAAGGCCTTGAAACTGGCTGAGAACGGGGATGTAGATTTGGTCATGGTTCACTGCCCTCAATCAGAAATAAAATTCCTAAACAAGGGTTTCGGCATTGAGAGAGAAACCGTTTTTTATAACGATTTTGTGATAGTTGGCCCGGCTGAAGATCCAGCCCGGGTAGGAAATTTAAAAAATCCAAGCGAAGCATTCAAAGCAATAGCGCAGAAAAGGTCTATCTTCGTCTCACGGGGAGATGCCTCCGGCACATATCAAAAAGAAATGGAAATTTGGAGCCGGGCCAATCTTTCTACGCAAGGCTCCTGGTATATTCAGTCAGGTCAAGGCATGGCAGCTACGCTTTTGATTGCTGACGAAAAAAACGGATATTGCCTGGTTGATAGAGGAACCCTTATTTCTTATGAGGATAAGATTAGACTGGTCATCTTGCATGAAGCAGACCCATTTTTAATAAATCCTTATTCGGTAATAATTGTGAATCCGGCTCTGCATCCCCATATAAAATACTCAGAGGCGAAATTGTTTCTGCGCTGGATTGGTTCTAAAGAAGGAAAAGCCATCATAAGCGGATTTAGAAAAAGGCAAAAGACATTATTTCACTCTTTTGACTAAATGCACAATCCTTTGTTTATGGATTAGGAAAGTATAGAACACTTTCCTAATCCAGAGGGATAGACCTTTCTATTCCTTTTTAAGGAAGGGTCTAACCACTGAAAATCGCAAAGAAGTTATCGCGAAGCGATTTTCTTGTTGGAACATTATAAGTTTACCTATGGAATATATTTTTGAAAACTTAGCCGAGGCATTAACTCT
>JAHJCI010000199.1 GCA_018813085.1 Candidatus Omnitrophota bacterium
CCCTTTAAAGAATCAAGCTCAATACTGTTAACATCATCAAGGGCCAGGGGAATATCGCTATTATGATGCCCTGTCTGAGGGTCATTGACTCTCTCTCCGTTTAACAATATAGTCAGCCCTTCAAAGCTTAACCCGCGGAATGAAAAATCAGAGTGTATGCCGTAATTCTGCAAACTGTTTTGTGTATCTATACCCAGCAAGCCCAGGGCCTCGGGAATAGACCTCAGAGAAGAATTCCTGAACTCTTCTTCCCTAAGTACGTATTTTTCAGTTAAAATTTGCGGCTTGTAGATTACAATCTTTTCCAGCGGATGCTCAGGATAAGCATAAGCGAAAGAAGAGGACAATAAAAATAAAAAAAACATCCCGTACCTGTTTAACATAACAAAATAATTATAAAAGGTACGGGGCAATTGTCAACTTATAATAAAATTAACGTTTACAATGTATTATGTCTCCTGCCATCACCCTCTCGGTTAATCCTGAATCCAGCCTTACCAACAAACCGCCCTCAGAATCGATATCCACGGCCTCGCCAATAATCTGGTGCCGTTTATCATTTGTATTCAACTTTACCCTCCTGCCCAGGGTCAGGCTAAAATGCCGCCAGTCTGAAAGGGTAAGCTCAACACCCTGCTCCAGGAATTGAAGGTACTCCTTTTCAAAGCAGCGCAAGATAGACTGCAGTATACTCAGGCGGTTAATTTTTTGGCCTGTAATTTCTTTTAAAGAACTCCCCCCATCGGGGAGGCTAGCCTCTGTATTATTTACGTTTATCCCGGCCCCGATAATAATTGCGTGCACTATATCCATCTCAGCGCTCAGCTCTGTTAATATCCCTGCGATCTTTTTATTATTTACCAGGATATCATTTGGCCATTTTATCTGAAACTCAATGCCCAATTGCTGCTTAAGTGCCCGGCATATTGCAACCGCAGAAATAAGAGTCAAGACCGGTGCCTGCTGAGGCAGGATCTTCGGTTTAATAATCAAAGAAAAATATATTCCTTTATATTTAGGGGATACCCATGCCCTGCCCATCCTGCCTCTGCCCTTTGTCTGGCCCTCTGCAATTATCAGAGTTCCCTCTGGGGCATTAGAGGAGACAAACTCTGCTGCTTTATCCATAGTCGAAGGCAGGCTTTCATAGTAATAGATATTCCTGGCAATAAGCCTGTTCTTAAGATTATGTTTTATTTCCCAGGGCAGGAGCTTATCAGGAGAAGAAAGAAGTTTATAGCCTAAGTGCGGGACAGCGGCAATATCGTATCCTAAATCCTTAAGTTCCTGAATGTGTTTCCATATGGCTGCCCTGCTTATTCCAAGGCCTGAGCTTATCTCTTCTCCGGAGACATGCTCAAGATTACTTTTTAAAATACGTAATATATCCTGGTTAACCATGTTTGAACTGATGCAGGCTGCCTAAACGGTATCCTTCTAAATCCAGGGCAACAAAATTATAACCCAGGCGCCTAAGGCGCCTGATTACCTGACGCCGCCTTCCCGCGGCTAATAACGGGATATCCTTTTTATCTACCTCGATACGGGCTAATTTTAAACAGCGGCTGCCATTAAGCGCAAGGCCGGCTGAAGCGCCTAAATTATAATGCCTTAAACGAACTTCTTTGATGCCCAGGCTTCTAATATAACTCTCTGCCTCCTCGATCATGCTTAGATCCTGGTGTCGAATTTTTTGTCCGTAGGGTATGCGGGAAGCAAAACAAACTGTACTGGGCTTGGTTTTGCTGGGAAGATTATAAATCCTGCTTAACCGATAGACCTCTTTTTTGCTAATCCTACATTCTTCTAAGGGAGAACGGATGCCAAACTCTTTCTTTGCCTGGCGTCCCGGGCGAAAATCTTCCAGGTCAGAGGCGTTGCTGCCGTCAAGTATAAATTTAATCCCGGATTTTACTGCAATACTGCGCAAGAGGCGGAATAATTCGCTTTTACAATAATAACAACGGTTAATCGGATTCTTGATAAAATCGGGGTTATTTAAATGGGGGATCTTTATAACCTTATGCCTGACATTCTGCTTTGCAGTAAACCTGCGGGCAAACTCCAACTCCTCTTTCGAATAAACCGGAGAATCTACCGTAACTGCTAAAACATTATTTCCCAGCGTCTGGCGAGCTACCTCTAAAAGCAGGCTGCTGTCTACGCCGCCGGAATAAGAAATTAACACTGCCTGCATTTCTTTCAGGGAAGCAACCATCCTGGCTAATTTCTTTTTTAACATAATTGCGCATTAGAAACGAACTTCCATTGCCCGCGTAGGGCAAATCTTGACACAATGTTCACAAGCAATGCATTTATTATCGTAAAAATGCACCCTGCGTGTAATCGCATCGATTGCCAATGCTCCCGTAGGGCAAATTGGGACGCAAACACCGCAATCGGTACACTTTACTTCGTTGCGGATAACATCCTGGCTTAGGGGTTGAATCTTT
Source organism: Candidatus Omnitrophota bacterium (assembly GCA_018813085.1). Classification (GTDB taxonomy): domain Bacteria; phylum Omnitrophota; class Gorgyraeia; order Gygaellales; family JAHJCI01; genus JAHJCI01. The sequence goes on from JAHJCI010000199.1 coordinate 2,454, forward strand.
ACCCCGCATGAAGTCAAATATTCAATACCCCGGTTATAATCGCCCTCTTCTCCGATAAGCTCTAAAACCATCAACCCCTCTTCCTGAGGAGTCACATAGGCCTTGAGAATATTGAAACTGAGGTTATGTTTTTTGACTAATTTATACACGATTGGCTGATCAACTAACCTGTGCGGAAAATGTAATACTATACGCTTGGAAATCATACGCTAACCACCTCTTTTACTTCCGGAACCTCTTTTTTAAGCGCCTTTTCAATCCCCATCTTTAAGGTCATCTGACTCATCGGACAACAACCGCAGCTGCCGGTAAGTTTGACCTTAACAACGCCGTCATCGCTGACATCTACCAACTCTACATTGCCTCCGTCAGCCATAAGCATTCCTCTTATGCCATCCAATGCTTTCTCTACCCGTTCTCTCATGTTGCCTCCTCAATGAGTCCCGCCTTTAGCGGGACGAATTGATCCCGAGTAGCCTTAATTCAATGTTCAGCTACGAGGGATTTCTCATTACACTTATACTCTCAACGCTTCTAAATTATCCGGCTCTAATGCCGTAGAATTAATAACCCAGCTGTTACGGCCATCATCAACCGATATACAAACACTTCCGTTTTTCCTGTCGCAATAACGCGCAACAATACCCGCGCTTAAATCTAATAATTCTTTTCCGGCATCCTTTGTATCTAATATTGCAGTAGGCCCGGGGACTTCTTTTGACCTGAGAATGATTTTACCCGTATTTGCAAAGTTAATCAACCTTTGATTTTCCTGTTGGTTACGCCCGACAATTAACTTAGCCGTCCGGTTAAGGCGAAAATGCCTGCCAAGCTTAAGAAGCTGGATATCGTCTAAATTCAACTCGCGCTGATAATTCAATAAATCTTTAAGCCTCTGACTGAATCCGGCATCAGTAAGAAGGCAACCCCCCGCAGGCTGCCCAAAACCCTGCAGGCCGATTTTTTTTACCAATTCCATCTGTGGCTTTCGCGACCTGCCGGAAAAACCATAAAGCAAATTGCGCTTGACCCAGCCATTACGTTCAACCATAGTCTCAGGTAAAAGCCTGGCAGATAAAGGCCTGATAAGAAGTCCGTCAAGGCCGCTTTCCTTCTCTATCTTTTTTAAGGAAGCGCTGTTTTGAGACATGGGCCTCTGCCCTAAAACCTCACCGCTAACTATAAAATCGGCTTTATATCCGCTCATCAATTCTCTGGCTTTTTTTAACATAAATATGTGGCAGTCAATACAGGGATTTAAATTTTTCCCAAAGCCAAAGCGGGGATTCCTGAGCAGGTCTAAATATTCCAGGGAAACCTCATGCGGATGTATCTGGATACCTATACTTTGCGCCAGGCTTTTGGTTTCAGGACAAGTAAAGGGCGTGATAAAAGCAATCCCGATAACCTCAACGCCTTGCAACTTTATAATCTTAGCCGCCAGTGCGCTATCAAGGCCGCCTGAAACTAAAGCAATTGCCTTCAGGGACATCTCTATAACCTTTTGATTAACTGCCGAGCGACTTTTTTTCCCGAGAGCAGCATTCCGCCGAAGATCGGCCCCATGCGAGGCCCGCCAAAAACAGCGTTTGCCGCCATACCGCAGACATAAAGTCCGGAACATATTTGCCCTGAATTCTTAATAATTGTCTGCTCTGCTGCTTCTGCCCACATCGATTGCTCCCCGAGGGTTTTTCCGGTTTTTGTATTCAGCCTTATCCCGCTTTTCCTCTCGACAATACGCGCGACTTCCGCAGCGTGTCCCGTAGCATCAATAACAAATTTAGCCCTGATGGTGAGCGGGTCAATATGTAAATTCGCCATGCCCACTGCCGACCAATTCAAAACCAGGCCCGAGATGCGCTTGCCTCGCACCATAACGTCTTCTGCCGAAATCAGATTGAATATCTTTGCTCCTGCCTGGATTGCCTTGAAACATAAACCGGATGCAGACTCAAGAGAATCAGCCAGATAATAACCTTTCTCGTATTTACGCGTATTTATCCCTAGTTCATCGAAAATCTTTTTTGCTTCAGGCTGCA
>JAHJCI010000200.1 GCA_018813085.1 Candidatus Omnitrophota bacterium
ATCTTTAATTTTCTACGATGACTCCTTTCGCCCCGTTAGACCTAATCGAAAAGAAACTGGATACAAAAAAAGGTCTAACGGGGTTTGCCAAGCGAGTTTATCGTATAGTGTCGAAGATACCCATAGGTGAAGTCCGTACTTACAAATGGGTTGCTAAAAAGGCCAAACGGCCCAAAGCCTTCCGCGCGGTTGGGCAGATTTTAAACCGTAATCCTTACCCTTTAATTATTCCTTGTCACCGCATAGTGAAATCAGACGGAAAATTGGGAGGCTACAGGTGGGGTATAAAGAAAAAACGAATATTGCTGAATATGGAAAAAGAAGCGATTTTAACTACCAAAAAATATACAAGGTGATATAATACTACGGGAGGATAAACAGATGCAAGTCAAGGAGTATCTTAAATTAATGGTTGAAAAAAATGCCTCTGATATGTTCTTGCGTGTCGGCGGCGCCGTACGCATGCGTATCGATTCCCAGGTATTAAGCGTCGCAGATAAAGTGATAACCATGCAGGATATCAACCAGGTGTTTAAAGAGATACTTTCGGAAGAGTTGAGAGATTTTTTCACCAGGCATTTAGATGTAGATTTTGCCTTATTTGTTCCGGAGATGGGGCGCCGTTTTCGCGTAAGCATCTTTCAGCAGCGTAATCATCCCTCAATTGTAATAAGAAATATATCTCCGGTTATTCCGACCATGGAAGAATTAAATTTACCCGCCCAGGTGCTTAAGCAGTTAGCCCTGGAAAGCCGCGGTTTAATTTTACTGACCGGCACCATGGGTTCAGGCAAATCAACTACTATCGCCAGCATGACAGAGTATATTAACCTCAACACACATAAACACATCCTGACTATCGAAGAACCTATCGAGTTTATCTTTCAGGATAAGAATTCCATTATTAATCAAAGGGAATTACGCAGGGATGTTTCCTCTTACCACGTTGCCTTAAGGGCTTTTACCCTGCAGAGCCCGGATGTTATTTATATCGGAAATATCCGCGATAATGAAACAATGCAGGCAGCAATTACTGCTGCCGAAACAGGCGTCTTAGTTTTGAGTACATTGCATACCGTTAACGCTGCGCAAAGCGTAGAAAGAATTATCAATTTCTTCCCTCCCTACCAGCATGAGCAGGTGCGTATTGAGCTTTCTTCTCTCTTGAAGGGTATTATCTCTTTAAGGCTCCTGCCGCGTGAGGGCAAGCCTGGGCGCATTCCTGCCTATGAGATAATGCTGCTTACCCCCACAATCGCACGCCTTATCCGGGAAGGTAAGGTATTTGAGATACCGCGCTATATCGATGAGGGCGAGCTCTTCGGCATGTGTTCCTTTAATAAATCTTTATTAAGATTGGTTAAAGAGGGCCAGATCAGCGAAGAGACTGCTTTGAATTATTCGGATAATAAAGACGAGTTTATGTTAATCTTAAAAGGCATAAGGAAGGCTTAAATTACTTTCGCAAACAATAGAGGAGGAGTAAATCATGCTTAATGATATTAGGCAGCGTTTAATCCAGATAGAACAGAAACTTATTCAATTGAGAGGTTATCTTTGACCTGGATAATAAGAAAAAGAAAATTAGCGAGTTATCTAACCAAATGTCAAATCCCGGATTCTGGGGAGATAGTCAAAAATCCACTCAAGTTGTAAATCAAATCAAAAGACTCAAAGCGGTTATTCATCCCTGGGATGAACTTCAGGAAAAATATAAGGACCTGGCTGAGCTGGTCCAGATTCTCGATGAGAAGGATACGGCTTTAGTCAAAGATATAAATAACAATCTAGGGGTTCTTTTTCAGGAGCTGGATAAATTAGAATTTAAAACCCTGCTTAGCGCAGAATTCGACCGCTCTAATGCAATCCTGAGTATTAACGCCGGGGCAGGAGGGACAGAAGCCTGCGACTGGGCGGGCATGCTTTTTCGTATGTATAGCCGCTGGGCAGAGAAAAAAGGCTATAAAATCAGGACTACGGATGCGCTTTTTGCCGAAGAGGCAGGCATTAAAAATATCACTGTTCTTATTGAAGGGGATTACGCATACGGGTATCTTAAATCAGAAAGAGGGGTACACCGGTTGGTGAGGATTTCTCCGTTTGATGCGAACAAGCGCAGGCATACTTCTTTTGCTTCTATAGATGTTATTCCTGAGGTTGAAGAAAATATCCAGCTTAAATTGGATGATAAGGAGCTGGATATTGCAACCTTTCGTGCTTCCGGGCCGGGAGGCCAGCATATGCAAAAGACGGATTCGGCAGTCAGGATTACGCATTTACCAAGTGGCATCGTTGTTCAGTGCCAGAATGAGCGTTCGCAATACCAGAATAAGCAAACGGCTATGAAAATATTAAAGGCGCGGGTGTATCAATCAGAAAGACAGAAGAAGGAAGAGGAATTTAGCCGTAATTTCGGAGGGAAAAAAGAAAAGATAGAATGGGGAAGCCAGATTCGTTCTTACACCATACATCCGTATACGCTTGCTAAGGACCACCGCACAAATTATGAAATCGGGAATGTCAATGCAGTGCTAGACGGGGAAATAGACGAATTTATTGAGGCATTCCTTAGGAAGAAAACAGAAACCAGAGTAAAATGAAGGAAATTTTTAATTTCCACTTTGATTTTGAGAAATTAAATGTTTATCAGAAATCATTGGATTTTATTGATGAGATATCCAAGGTGTATAAGCAACTACCGCGCGAGTTTAGATATTCCTTAGGGAATAACTTAATAAGAGCAGGATTATCTATTACTAATAATTTAGCCGAAGGTAATGGCAAGCGCTCAAAAAAAGAAAAGAATCGTTATTTCGGAACTTCTTTAGATTCAGTTCGTGAATGTATTTCTGTATTTAATGTGTTTAAAAGACAAAACTTGATTCCAGAGGGTATATATCAAAAGCTACGTTCTGATGGCAGAACAATTACCAATATGATTCACGGATTGATTAATTCTTAGAAAATCTGTTTTCTGTAATCTGTACTCTGGTTACTACCGAACGGAGTGAGGGACGAATGAATGCAATCTTCAGCCTTGGGTTTATATTATTATTCGGCTTAGTCTTTGCGCGCCTGATAAACAGGATAAAATTTCCTTCTGTAACCGCTTACCTGATTTTGGGGATTTTAATCGGCCCTTCCTTAGCTAATCTTGTATCAGCTGACCTGTTTTCTGCCTCGGGATTTATTTCTAATCTAGTACTGGGATTGATTGCTTTCAGTATCGGCCAGAACTTCTCACGGGATAATTTCCGTAAGATCGGCAGGTCGGTAATTTGGATTTCTTTATCCGAAGCGGCAGGGGCATGGATAATGGTAACCTCAGCGTTATTTTTCATTTTAAAACAGCCTTTTCATCTTTCTCTTTTATTCGGCGCGATATCCGCAGCGACTGCTCCGGCAGCCACGGTTATGGTTATCCGAGAATATAAAAGTAGAGGCGGGTTTACGGACGTCCTCCTGGGCGTAGTTGCAATCGATGATGCCTGGTGTTTGATTATTTTTGCTCTATCCCTGGCAATAGCAAAATCTGTTTCATTGCATTTAAGCAGCAATCTTTTTATTTTCAGGGTGATATTGAAGTCTATGCTTGAAATAGGAGGCGCCTTTGTATTGGGCTGGATTGTCAGCTTGCTGGCTTCGGGATTTTCTAAATACATAAGGACCTCCACAGAAGCGCTTATTTACAGCCTGGGTTTCATTTTCTTTACCATTGGTTTAAGCATCTTGTTGCATTTTTCGGTTCTCCTGGCTTGTATGTTTCTTGGCGCGAGCCTGGTTAATCTCAAGAAAACAGAACTGAATTTTTTTGATACGATAAGAACAATCGATCCCCCTTTATACCTTTTGTTTTTTGTGCTGGCAGGGGCAAACCTGGAGCTGCACTTAATTAAGAATATCGGTCTTATCGGCCTGGTGTATTTGGTTTTCCGCATCCTCGGGAAGATAGGCGGCGTGAGTTTAGCCGGTTATATTGTGCGCGCGTCAGAAAGCATAAGAAAATACCTGGGATTTGCTCTTGTTCCCCAGGCCGGTGTAGCCTTAGGTTGCGCACTCATCGCAAAAAGCGAGTTTCCGCAGTTCGGAGGGCTGATATTTACTACAATTATTGCCACTACGGTCGTATACGAATTAATAGGGCCACTTTGCACAAAATACGCTTTAGAGAAATCAGGCAATATCAGTGCCCCCGGCACTTAAGGCATGTGTGGTTGTTTTTAGGTTCAGTTATATTCAGTTATTAAAAATTAATTCGGGAAGGAGATAAG
>JAHJCI010000201.1 GCA_018813085.1 Candidatus Omnitrophota bacterium
AATGTCAGACTGGATACTTCCTCATAAATATAATGATATAGAAGCCATAAAAAAGACTATAAGTGAGCAGGCGAGTCAGATAGCTGCCTTAATTATGGAGCCGGTTATAAATCATGAGCCAGTAGAGGGGTTCCTTGAGGGAATCAGGCAGCTTACCAGCCAGAATAATATTGTTCTAATTTTCGATGAAATGAAAACCGGTTTCCGCCTGGATTTAGGAGGCGCAGAAAAATATTTTAACCTCACTGCCGATTTAGCGGTCTTTGCCAAAGCGCTATCAAACGGCTTTCCCATCAGCGTGCTTGCCGGTAAAAGGGCTTTAATGGAGCAACTTGAGAAAGAGGATTGTTTCTTTTCTGCTTCATACGCAACAGAAAAGGCGTCTATTAAAGCAGCCCTCAAGACGATAGAGATATTGCAGCGTGAAGAGCCAATCAAGCATATTTGGAAAATGGGGGAAGCCTTAAAGCAGGGAAGCCGCAGGATCCTAGAAAAATATAATTTGACCCCTTTTATTGATATTGTCGGTTTTGCTCCGATGACGCACTTTATTTTTTCAACATACCAGGATATTACTGCTAATGAGATTAAGTCCTTTATACAGCAGGAATGCGCAAAAAGAAAAGTGCTCTTCGTGGGCTATCATCATACTTCTTTTGCCCATAAAAAGGAAGATATAGACTATACACTTGAGGCCTATGATCAGGTTTTTAGCTCCTTAAGCCGGGCGCTTAAGGATAAAAGCCTTAAAGCTAAGATTAGCGGAAAGCCGATAAGCGCTTTCGGAGTAAGGAGATAAGACAGGCATGAAAATCCTTATTATCGGTTATGGTTCGATAGGCAAGAGGCATGCCGGGAATGTTATTGCCACAGGGCATCAGGCAATTCTCCTGAGGCATGCAGGGAATAATCTTAATACAGAAAACCTGAGGGAATATTATGCTTTGGAAGATGCAATAAAATCAGAAGGAAAAATTGACGCAGCTATAATTTGCTCTCCTACATCAAGGCATCTGGATGATGCAGCAGGGCTTATTAAATTTGATATACCCTTTTTAATGGAAAAACCGCCTGCCGTAGATTTAAACTCGGCATTGAAGTTGAAGAAAATAATAGAAAAAAATAAGTTCAAGAAATATGATATAGCTTTTAATTTAAGGCACTATCCGGGCCTGCAGTTTATTAAGTATTATCTACCTGAAATGGGCAGGGTTTATTCCGCCAGGGTAAGCGCCGGGTTCTATCTTCCGCACTGGAGAGAAAATGTTGATTACAGGCAAATGAGCAGCGCCAGGAAAGAGTTGGGGGGAGGGGTTCATTTAGACCTTATCCATGAGATAGATTATATTCTCTGGTTTTTCGGGCTCCCCGAAAGTGTCATCGGATATATCAATAGAATAAGCAACCTTGAAATTTCATCAGAAGATATATGCTCGGCCATTTTTCAATATAAAGACGGTTCTCTCGTACAGTTATACCTGGATTACCTTTCGCATAAACGGTTGCGGGGCTGTCAGATTAATGCAGAAAACTCTACTCTTGAATGGTCTATGGACAGCGGCAGAGTTATGAATTCAAGCCGGGATAAACACCAGGCCGAAGAAATCTTCAAGATAGACCCCGCTTATGACCTAAACGATACATATATAAAAGAATTAAACAATTTTCTCGAAGTTATCTCAGGAAAATCAGTTGCCGGTGTTAGCATCGCTGAAGCTGTAGATACAATGAGGGTCCTGGAGGCAATAAAGATTTCATCCCGCAAGGGGAAGAAAGTCCTTTTAAAGCATATCCGGGCTTAAAAGAGTCATTTGACGCAGATTAGCGCAGATGAAAAGCTCGCAGATTAGCGCAGATACTGCTAGTAATATCTGTGCCAATCTGTGAAAACATGGATTTTTTAACAGATAATCTGTGCCCATCCGTGAAAATGCTGATTAATTCTCGGATGAGAAATTAGTTTTGAGCAAATCACCGGGCATAACAGGGGGAGAGCATGAAG
>JAHJCI010000202.1 GCA_018813085.1 Candidatus Omnitrophota bacterium
GAGGCCGCTGTTTGTCTGGCGACAGGGGTGCTCTGTAATCTGTTTTCTCCCGAACGAAGTGAGGGTAAATGTATCCTATTATCTGTGAATTAGGCCCCTTTACAATCTATTCTTACGGCTTGACAGTTGTACTGGGTTTTAGCATCTGCGTATTTTTGATCACACGCCAGGCAAAGAGCGAGGGATTAAATAAGGAATTAATTTTTAATATCTGTTTTAGTATTCTTTTAAGCGGCATAATCGGAGCAAGGCTGCTTTATATTATTCTAAATTTTGCTTATTTTTTTCGCCACCCCGCAGAGATGGTTATGATCAACCGGGGAGGGCTCGCCTGGTTCGGGGGGCTTGTTTTATCGGGATTAACTTGCGTAATCTATTCAAAATATAAACGGTTAGACGTTTATAAAATAGCCGATTTAATTATTCCTTACGTTGCTTTAGCGCAGGCTATCGGCAGGATCGGCTGCTTCTTAAACGGCTGCTGCTTTGGGAGGGAGTCTCTTAATTTCGGCTTGTATTTCCCAGTACACGATGCCGTACTGATTCCAACCCAGGTTTATTCCTGCCTTTTATTGCTGGTAATATACATAATTTTAAGGATAAGACAATCGCAAAAGCACCAGAAAGGAGAAATCCTCTATTCTTACTTTTTCCTTTACTCTTTAAAAAGGTTTTTTATTGAGTTTCTGCGAGCGGATAGCGAAATATTCATTCTAAGCATGTCTATTTTTCAGGTCTTTAGTATTGGCTTGTTCCTTTTTTCTTTAGTTATGCTGATTAGAATTAAGAAAGGTAATAACCGCCCGAGATGAAAGAATTTACCCTTAAAGTGAGCCAGGAGGAGGCAGGACAGCGGCTGGATTTATTCCTTTTTAAATTCTCGCAGTCCAATAATCTGGGTTTATCCCGTAATTTAATCCAGAATCTGATTAAAAACCGCAATGTCTTTTGCGCAGGCAAGGTTCCAAGTCAGCATTATAAGGTAAAGCCGCAAGAGGTATTCAATATTCGGATTCCAGATCAACTCCCCAGGGAAATGCTATCCGAAGACATACCTCTTGATATCATTTTTGAGGACGATGACCTGATCGTAGTAAATAAGCCCGTAGGAATGGTGGTGCACCCTGCAGCGGGTAATTTTCAGGGTACATTAGTAAATGCTTTGCTTTTTCATTGCGCGTCTTTATCAAGCGTTAATCCCGAAAGGCCGGGAATTGTGCACCGCCTTGATAAAGATACATCCGGATTGATCGTGGCCGCTAAAAATAATACAAGCCACCATCATCTCACGCGCCAATTCTCCCAACATACGGTATTACGCGAATACGCTGCTGTAGTAGAAGGAAGAATGGAATTAAGCGAGGATATAATTGAGCTGCCTATCGGCCGTCATCCCCGCCAGAGAGAGAAGATGTCTGTAAGTTTTCTCAGCGATCATAGATACGCAAAGACGCATTACAAAGTTTTAAAACGGAATTTAAGCTTTAGCCTGCTTCAACTTAAGCCCTTTACCGGCAGGACGCATCAGCTGAGGGTTCATTTGAGTTTTATCGGGAATCCAATCCTGGGGGATAAAAAATACGGGCGCAACACTAAGTTTAGCCGTCTTGCCCTGCATGCTTATCGCTTAGGCTTTATACATCCGCGCAGCAATAAATTGAGCGAGTTTAAAATAGAGATACCTAAAGAATTCATTGAGCTACTTTCTTAGAAGATGAATATTTTACTTTTATGCCTGGCTTCAGGGCTGTTAATTGTTTTCCTGCGGATTTTGTTCAAGTTTTTAAAAAGCAATCAGGCGCTACCTGAGGCAATTAAGGATTCAGTAAAAGAGGAGCTCCGGGGCCCGAATACAGCAGGTTTTTTAACGATGTCTAAATTAGAGAAAAAAATCTGGTATGAGGAGGAAGTGGCATTCATTTTCAGGCTGATTGAAGACATATCATTGAACTTAAACAGGGATGAAATAGCAAGGCATATAGTTAGCCAGGTGCAGCAATTCCTTAATGCCAAGATAAGCGTTCTTATTTTAATTGACGAAAACACGCAGGAAGCGAGGATTAGGTATGCTCAGGGGCTGGAGGAAGAGATGGTCAGAGACCTGGTCTTGAAAAAGGGAGAAAGCATATCAGGCTGGGTAATGCAAAAGAACGAAGCATTGCTTGTCACCAGTTTAAATAACGAAGCCTGGTTTAAGAAAATCAATAAAGAAGTTTATTTTAAGAATTCTTTTATCAGCGTTGCCCTTTCGAATGATAAGCAGCCGTTAGGAGTTATAAACGTTTGTGGAAAAAAAACAGGCGAAGCATTTACAAAGGAAGATTTAAAGTTCCTTACTAGTGTCGCAAAAATGGCAGCGATTGCTTTTTCCAATGTGCGGCTGCATGAGCAAATGCAGGAGGGTTACTTGAAGACCATAACTGCGCTTGCCGCTACAATAGACGCGAGGGATCCTTACACCAGGAAGCATTCGGAGAACGTCACCAAATATTCTACAGAGATATCCAGGCAGTTAAATTGTTCGGCTTTAGACATTGAGATGATCAGGAGAGCCGGGTTGCTTCATGACATAGGCAAAATAGGCATCAGGGATGAAGTCCTCTTAAAACCCGGTAAGCTTAATCAGGAGGAATTCGAGCAGATCAAATTACATCCCCAGAAAGGGGAAGCGATAGTTCAGTCTTTATCATTCTTAAAAGAAATTTCTCTTTTAATAAGGCACCACCATGAAAGATATGACGCAGGCGGTTATCCTGACGGGTTAAAGGGAGAAAAAATAGTGCTGGGAGCACGGATATTAGCGGTAGCGGATTCATTTGATGCCATGAACTCCGACAGGCCCTACCGTAAGCGTCTAAGCCCCGAAATAATTAAAGAAGAGCTTATAAAAAACAAGGGTACTCAGTTTGACCCCGAAATAATCGACTGTTTTTTGGGAATTTTAGAAAAGCATCCTGAAATCTGCGGATGGCAGTAAGTCAACGCTGATTTTAACCTTGACTTTTATTAGGCAGGGGTTAAAATTAAATCAAGCTGTATTTGAGTTACAGGTTTTATCTTATTTAAAGGCATCAGGTATAATTTCTACGATTTATACCTGAAAATTATACCAGGAGGAATAATGAGCCATAAAGGCAAAATCGGTATAATTATTTTAGTTATTTTGCTTGTATCTTCTTTTTCGGCAGCAGTGATTGGTTTCTATTTTTTCCAGACAGAGAAGATTAAGGTAATCAGCATAAGCGAAGAATTAGATAATCTCAGGGTACAGAAGCGTGTTGCCGAAGAGCAATTAAGCAGGGCAAGGATAGAGATTGATGAATTAAGCGCTAAATACCGCACTGTACAGGAGAGCATAGAGGAATTAAGCGTCGAGCTGGAGATAGCCGGGGCAGAAAGAGGAGAGTTGGAGTCAGAGATAGGGATATTGCAATCCGAGCTTCAAAGGCAAGAGGATTTAAAAGAGCAATTAAAGGCAAGGCACATTCAGGCAGAAGAAGAAATAATAGATTTAAAAATTTTAATTCATGAACTTCAGGCGAATGAAGCCGGGGTTGAAGGCGGGCTTAAAAAAACAGAAGCCACTAAGGAGGTGGCTTTAGGCAAAATCGTGGTAGAATCAAAAGGCCAGGAGGATCAGTCCGCTGCCGCTGCCGTCGAAAACTTACAGACGGAAGCCGCAGCAATACTGGAAGCCAAGGTACTGGTGATAAACAAGGATTATGATTTTGCGGTTATTAATATTGGTGCTCATGAAGGAGTAATCGTAGGGGA
>JAHJCI010000203.1 GCA_018813085.1 Candidatus Omnitrophota bacterium
AGTCAAGCTGCTGATTTTCCGAAGAAACCGGCTGCTCAGTGACAACCTGGATGATCCTGAATTGGCCGAAAGAGGCACCTATAATATTAAAAACAACGCTGGATGCATCTTCATCCTGTTTATCGGCTTTAAGTAAAATATTTTTTGAGCCGGCAATAGTCTTTATCTGAATCGCCGACACAACTTCAACTTCGGCAAACACATTCAATATTACTATTGCCGGAGGCTGGCTGGAATCCACAGCCTCAATAGAAAAACTTATTCTGCCCCTGTAAGAACCAGCGGGGATATCCCGAGGAAGGGTTAAGCCGTAGACCAAGGTAAAAGAGTCCGCTGAACCTGACTGATTTGAAGTATAAATAATTTGGCGCCCCGGATTGGCAAGAATTTCCTGGCCTACCAGCGTCCCGAATTTGTTTGTGCCCCTTATCCCGTAAACTATAAAACTATCCCGCGGGATGGAGTTGCCTTCAGGAGTTGAAAGCGGGTCAAGTATATTTTGCACAAGGCGATATTGCTTTCCGATATCTGAAGTAATCCTGATGGAAAGTTCTTTATTGATGCGCCCTAAGGAAGGATCAACTTTGCCGTACCTTAGATCAAAACCCCCTTCAAAAGCGGTTGCCGAAAGTGAAAATTCGGCATAAGTATTTACGAAAGGCAGCAATACCGCAGCCAAACCAAAGAGGGCGCTCACAAATATCATTGTCTTATACTTTTTCATTTTCGCCCTCCTTTCTTCTTTATTTAGTATTTCACTGTTTAGTTATAAAGTCAATAAAAAAAAGCCGAATCGACCATATAGTCAATCCGGCTGGAAATTTACCGTGGCAAGCTTTCAATCACCTCCATGATTGAAAGAATGCCGGATTAAAAATACTTTTATAAACTCTTTAGACAATAGAAGTATGCCACGTTATTCGGGCTTTGTCAAGGTAAAATCACTTAAAAGTTAGTTATTTACAAAAACTGTAAAAAGGCCCAAAAATAAGGGTTTTTTCCCGGCAGGCGTTGTATGTCAGGGTAAATGCGACTGATATTTAGGTGCAAGAATGGCCACAATTAGTTAAAAGAATAAATAGTTTGCACTTTTAAACCGAACCCTTTTATAATACTGGTTAGCTCTTTTGCTTTTTCCTTAATTGCTTATTTTTCAAATAGTTATAAGTCTGCTCAAAAACAACCTTTGGATCCTTTGTTTATAATTCATAATTTATCAACTAAACTCTTTTGCTCATCTTAATGCCAATAACCAAACTTACCAAGGCCGCAAAGACAATAATACCTACGCCCAAATGATTAGAAACCTGGCTGGCTGCTATTCCGCATAGGCAAAAGAACAGGCTGAGGATTAGCATAATAAACAAAGTCTTTTTCTTTGAATAACCTAAAGCCGAGAGCCTGAAAACAAGATGATAGTTACTTTTCTTAAAAGGCAAACTTTTATTAATTAAACGAATAAAAACAAGGAACGTAGTATCAAATATAGGAAGGCCCAAGATAAGCAATGGGCTTAAAAGAGCGACTTTTCTTTCCAGTGGCGCATAGCTTATTATTAAAGCAATTGCAGCTAAGATAAAACCTAATAAATGGCTCCCGGAATTCCCCATATAAATCTTGGCAGGAGGACAGTTGTCTAAGAAAAAACTCAAAATAGCCCCTATTAAAATTAAAGATAAAATTGTACTTCTAATGTCGGAATTTAGAATTGAAATTGCAAAAAAAGCAATTCCTACTATAATAGCAACGCCACTGGCTACGCCGTCCATTACATCTAAATGATTAAAGGCATTGGTAATACCCAGAATCCAAATAAAAGTAATAATTATATTCAAAGTATCCCCGATATAGACAATCTGCGTTCTGACCCCAAATAAAACTAACAGGCATGTAGCGATAATTTGCATTAAAAATTTAGCCCAAATGGATAGCTCCCGCCAGTCATCGAATATTCCAAAGACAAGCATTATGCTTGAAGATAAAATTATACCAACTATCTCTTTAGATAGGCCTTTATAAATAAAGATAAAGAAAACCGATAACGAAACAAGAATAAAAGACAAACCTATTCCTATCCCTCCCACAAGTGGTATTCCTTTAGGAATCAATAAATTATGACCCAAGCTGAATTTCTTGAGTATATTTATAAAAGCCATGCCCAGAAGAAATCCGCTTAAGATTAAGAAAAAATAAAAGGTCAACATGTCCTGCCTCCATTTTTCAAAAAAATATTA
>JAHJCI010000204.1 GCA_018813085.1 Candidatus Omnitrophota bacterium
ATCCTAACATACTTGTTCCCCTTAACCACTCCGGGTTCATTTGTTTTAAATCCCCGATTACAGCCAGCGTTCCTGCAGGAATCGAAGGAACAGCGTTGTTCTTTCTTTTTACTGCCGGGTTATGCTGTGTGCCATGCCAGCTGACATAACCAATGCCACCACCCAAGAATATCCTTGTTCCAATACCGATAGTCTTATAGTGCGGGTCGCACAATAAGGGTGACAGTTGGCCTGCAGAGCAATAGTTAGCATTACCCAGTTTCGCCTTTAAAGCCCCCATATAGGTATAAATAATCTTATCTGAAAGATTGACCGCGACATTATAATTCTGATAACAGTTGCGTATATTAAAAAGCACTGCTTCGTTCAAATCGCGCAGGTTGATTAGAGTATCCAGCTTCTTGCGGGGATAACAATCCGTACCGTAACCACTGGCTTCAAGGTGGATATCTTTGCCTTCTAGCAGTTCCTGAATAACATGCCCGCCCCCGTATTTAAATTCTCCCGGATAAACCTTATTGCGCGGGTCATCATCAGGCAATGCTGTTGCGCCTAAATAGGTATCAACGGCAGCGAATCCGGTATAAGCGGGTACGTCATTGAGCTTACAAGTACCTGCGCCTATTTTGATGCGCGGCTTAGAGTGCCCAATATTAAAATACGCTCCGGAAGAACACATTGGAGCAAAAGTGCCTGTCGTGACCACGTCAACCTGCTCAGCTGTCTTCTCTAAGCCCTGCTTATCCACTAAGCCGATGATCTCCTCGGCGGTAGCTACAACAACCTCGCCCTTCTTTATTTTTTCATTAATCTCTTTAATCGTCTTTGGCATTGCCATCACCCCCGAACAATTCGGTACTTAAATACCTTTCTGCTGTATCCGGAAAAATTACCACAATCAATTTATCTTTGTGCTCTTCTTTTCTGGAAACAAGAAGAGCAGCCCAAAGAGCAGCCCCGGAAGATATGCCCGCTAAAATCCCTTCTTCTTTTGCTAATTGCCTTGATGCGTCAAAGGCATCTTTATCCTTAACGGTAATAATCTCGTCAATCAGGTCTTTTCTCAGTACTCCCGGAAGAAAGCCTGCTCCTATGCCCTGGATTTTATGTGCTCCCGGCTTTCCTCCTGATAAAACCGCAGAATTCTCAGGTTCAACCGCGACTACCTTAAGTTTCGGCTTTCTTTTTTTAATTACCTCGGCTACCCCGCTGATTGTACCGCCCGTACCGACTCCGGAAACCAAAATATCAATCTTACCTTCTGTATCGCGCCATATTTCTTCGGCAGTGGTCTCTCGATGCGCCATAGGGTTGGCAGGATTATCAAATTGCTGCAAGAGGAGATAGTTTTTGTTTTCCCTGCTTAATTCCCGGGCTTTTTCAAGCGCACCCGACATACCAAGGGATGCCGGCGTTAACAAGATTTCCGCTCCCAGAAATCTCAGTAATTTACGGCGTTCCATACTCATTGACTCAGGCATAACTAAGATTAACTTATAACCCCTTACTGCCGAGATAAACGCAAGGCCAATGCCGGTATTGCCCGAGGTAGGCTCGATAATTACAGTATCTTTATTTATCTTGCCCTGTTCCTTCGCCTCGCTAATCATACTCAGTCCAATCCTGTCTTTAACGGAACTGCAGGGATTGAAAAACTCCAATTTTGCTACCACTTGCGCATAAGAGCCTGCTGTCAGCTTGTTTAATCTTACCAGCGGCGTATTGCCGATTAACTCGGTTATATCTTTAGCAATTCCTGCCATTTAAATCACCTTTAAAAAGGGAAAATCCTGCCAGCCGAAGGGCAAACAGGGTTATAAATTAAACTTAAATATTTTTAATATTATATCACAAAAAGGATACTTTTGGAATGACTTCTGAGAGTAATTTACGCCTGGCCTAAGGCCTTAGCCGGACACGCATCATGCCGCGGATTGCATTGGTAAGAAAAATTGCCTCCGCTTTAATCAAATCTTTTCTACGTAAAACCTTCTCTTTAACAAGTCTTGAATTTTTCTTAATAAAATACTGCCTGTAAACACCGGAAAGCAAGCCGCATCTTACCGGTGGGGTATAATACATCCTGCCTTTACGGATGAAAATATTCGAAATCGCTCCCTCAGTAACTTCTCCTTTTTCGTTCTCAAAGATAACATCCCAAAGGCCATTTTTTCTTGCCATATTGTACTGCTTTTCATATATAGCGCGGTTAGTTGTCTTATGATAAAGAAATACGTTCTTAGAATGCATCCTCTGCCTGCTAAAGCTTATCTCGGGGATAAAACCTTCTTGAATTTCTTTAATGCGCTGATACCCTAGATTAATTCTTCCCTCGCGGTTAAGCAATAGCCTGAGCCGGTAAGAAAATTGCTTATTTAAACGCTTGTTTATACGGCATAATTTAGCTTTAATCTCTTTTTCATTAAAAGAGAAATTAAAATATTCTGCCGAAGCCCTGAGCCTGTCTAAGTGATAAGCAAGAAGTGAAAAACCTGTCTTTTTTGACCACTTCATTGTTTCGATCAATTCATATTTTTCTTTGCCTCGGCCAGAACTCACTTGAAGGCTCCTCTTGCCCAAAAGCTCAAAAAACATCGCCTTCAGCCTGCACTCTTTATGCTCCTTGAGAGGCTTAGAATCGTATACTATACCGCTGCCGATTCCCATTTGTCCGCTCTTACCCTCAAGTATGAGCGTGCGTATCGCTACATTAAAAACCGCGTCCCTGTTTGGTTTAAAAAAACCTATTGCGCCGGTATAAACTCCACGCTCCTCCCTTTCCAACTGCCTTATAATACCCATTGTTCTTATCTTGGGCGCTCCGGTTACGGAGCCGGAAGGAAAAATGCTCTTAAAAAGTCCGTAAAGAGAAAGTTCGCTCTTTAACCTTGCCCGGACAGTAGAGGTCATTTGGAATAAAGTCTTATACTTCTCGATAGAATAAAGCTCTGTCGCTCTTACGCTATCGACTTCGGAAATTCGCCCTAAATCATTACGCAGTAAATCAACTATCATTATATTTTCGCTTTTATCCTTAGGGCTTCCCCTTAACCTGCTTACCTGCTCCTGGTCCTGCCTCTTGTTTTTCCCCCGGGAAATTGTCCCTTTCATGGGCCTGGTGGTAATAATCCTGCCCTCTTTTCGAAAGAATAATTCAGGGGAAAAAGAAAGGATGCTGAACTGCCGGTCTTTTATAAAAGCCGAGTAGGCAACCGGCTGGTTATTACGCAGGTTATTATAAAGGCTGAGCCTGGAGCCATGAAACTTGAATTTACACTTAAGCGTATAATTAACCTGATAAGTAAATCCCTTGGCAATGTTATCTTTAATGCGCTTGATATCCCTGGTATATCCGATAGGAGTCTTATTAAACTTTATGTCTTTGAGGCAATATCCGGAGGCAGGGTTTACTTTATGCGAGAAAAAAGGCTCTGCTTTCTTATTTAAAAATTGCCCCCTGCGATGGTCAAAAATCAGGGGCTGTTTAAAGATGCCGATCCAAATCAGGGGAAAACCAAACCGGTTCTTTGCCTTGAAATCCTCAAAAGCATAACCCAGTTCATAAGAAAAGAAGCCGGCTGCCCAGTATCCCCTCCCCAGGAACGACTCGAGTTTCCGGAAAGAATCAGGCACCGCATCCAGGTTATGGCAGCTTATTAAAGCAACGGGAGCAAGAAACAGATAGGATAAATAATTCTCCGGGTCAATCCTTTGAGTCTCCAAAAGGACGAAACTGCTCCTGCCCGAGAAGACGCCTTGGATTTGCTCTAGAGGAAAGGGATAAAACAATTCATTTCTCTCTATCAGTCTCTGCATTGTAAGAAGACTGCGGCAACATAGCCCAACTGGCAGAAGCAGCAAGAATCGCCTTAATCAAATCAATAATAACGAAGGGGACTACGCCTTTGGCCAAAGTTTCCCAAAGGCCAAGCTTCATTACCAGCGCCAGATTGATCGCGCCAAAAATATAGATAACCCCTACCCCAAGTATCATAAGTTTCAGTTGAGGCAGGAATTTACGTGCGCCGATATAATTATCCGTATACCTGCCGATTAACATAGGAGCGACAATAAAACCTATAAGGTAGCCTGCAGTAGGAGAAGTCAATAAATAAGAACTTTGCGAAGAACAAGCAAACCAGGGTATGCCGATTATGCCTAAGGTGATATAGATCACCTGGCTCAATGAACCAAAGACCCCGCCGCAAATAACTCCGCTCATAAGCACGGCAAAAACCTGGCCTGTAATCGGCACAGGGCTAAAGGGAAGGAATATTTTAACCTGCGCCATCAGCCCGGTCAGAAGCGCCATCGTAAATGCCAGGCCGAGCTTCTTTGTTAACGCAAGGCTACAGCGCCATCTAAAAAACGTATACTTTGCCCAAACGTATCTATCGATAATAGCGATATTCTGCATCTGTCTAGCTTTGCCTCCTGTTCTTGTTTAACTTCATTAATTTCATCTTATCAATCATGCCCATGTAATCCACAATCAAGCGGCCCTTGAGGTGGTCGATTTCATGCTGAATAACGCGGGCCAGGAGCCCGTCAGCCTTAATCTCAACGGGCTCGCCTTTACCATTCAAGGCTTCAATTATAATTTCATAAGGCCTTTTAACGTCTACATTGATATCGGGTACGCTTAGGCATCCTTCGGTTAATTTATCCTCACCCTTAGCCTTAACGATGCGCGGATTAATCAACTTAATCGGTCCTTCTCCGACATCAGCCACAATAATCTGAACAGAGCAGCCCACCTGGGGAGCAGCAAGCCCTATGCCGTTTAAGGTATACATTGTAAGCAGCATATCTTCCAACAGCTCAACATCCTTGAGCATAATTTCAGAAATGGACAGAGACTTCTTGCGCAATATAGAATCAGGATACCTCTTAATCTCTAAAATATTTTTTTGTTTATTCTGTTCCATATGACTGTCCTTTTAGGCGGTCAATGTACTCACTTGCGCTAAAAGCCGCAATTGCTCCATCACTTGCGGCAGTAACTACCTGACGCAAGGATTTCGCCCGGCAATCACCGCAGGCAAAAATACCGGTTTTTGAAGTTTGCATCTCTTGGTCGGTAATTATGCAACCGTAATCATCCAGCTTGATTAAATCACCCAGGAATCCCGTATTGGGGACGTAGCCTATTGATATAAATACCCCGCTACAGGCAAGCCTGGATTGTGATTTATCCCTGGTGTTCTCTAAACTAACTTCCCGGACTGTATCTTTGCCGATAATCTCTGTGATTACCGAATCCCAGGCAAACTCGATTTTTTGGTTATTCTTTGCCCTCTCTGCTAACAGGGAAACTGCACGTAAACGGTTGCGGCGGTGCACTAATATAACCTTGCCGGCAAAACGGCTCAGGTATAATGCTTCGCTAACGGCGGAATTGCCTCCTCCTGCTACGACGATATCCTTCCCCTTGAAAAGAGCCCCATCGCAAACTGCGCAATAAGAAACCCCCTTACCAGAGAATTCATCTTCTCCCTTAATGCCCAATTTCCTGGGGTGCGCTCCTACCGCTAAAATTATTGAAAAGCTGCGAAGAACTCTTTCGCCTGCCTTAATCTGCCAAATATTGCTTTCCCTATCCTCTAATTTAACATTATCTACCTTAGCGCTATAAAATTCAAGTCCAAAATTCTTTGCCTGCTTCTTTAGTTTCTCGATCAGGGAAAAACCTGCGATGCCTTCCGGCAGGCCCGGGTAATTTTCAATTAAATCCGCCATTGTCAA
>JAHJCI010000019.1 GCA_018813085.1 Candidatus Omnitrophota bacterium
AAACCTGTAGCTATCAGGGTATTTAATAAAGAAATTAACAGTATGCCTCTTCTGGGTAAGTTTTCCAAAGGCCAGGGAGGGCTCAGATGCGAAGTAATCTCCTTAAAGCATACTTATCCTCAGGGCGGGGAAAAGCAATTGATAAAAAACATCTTAAAGAAAGAAGTCCCTTCAGGTAAGCTTCCTTTTCAGATAGGAGTTTTGGTGCAGAATGTAGCTACCGTTTTCGCAATATACGAAGCGGTTTATAAGAATAAGGCGCTTTATGAAAGGGTAGTAACCGTAAGCGGAGATTGTTTGGCCAATCCCAAGAATATACTGGTAAGGCTGGGTACGCCGATAAAGCAGCTGATTGAATTTTGCTCACCACTGGAAAAGAACCCGGCTAAAATAATTATTGGCGGGCCGATGATGGGCATTGCGCAATTTAGCCCTATGGTGCCGGTTATTAAAACTACCAGCGCAGTGATTTTATTAAGCAATGAACAGCTTGAGGCATTCAGGGAAGATGTGTGTATCCGCTGCGCGGAATGCGTAAGGAATTGCCCTGTTTATCTTCAACCCTGCCTGATTAGCCTGGCGGTTGAGCGCAGGAATTGGGAATTGGCGAAAACCTATTCGCCCATGGATTGTATTGAGTGCGGACTCTGCGCATATTTATGCCCGGCTAAAAGAAACCTGGTGCAGTCGATAAAGCTGGCCAAGCAGGAGGCGCTAAAATGAAAGAAATAGCAAGGTTCAGCACTGTGCTATTTTTGATTTGCCTGATTTCTGCCGGCATGCTGAGCTTAATCAATAGTATAGCTGAACCGCGGATTATAGAGCAGCGTAAATTAGAAGAAAGCAGGGCAATAAAAAAAGTCCTGCCGCAGGAAGCCGGCAGTATCGAGAAGGTAGAAAAGGATGATTTAGTTTTCTATAAGGCAAAGGACTCAGAAGGCAATCTTATTGCCTACGTTTTTATTGCCAGTGACTACGGCTATTCAAGCCAGATAAAAACAGTCGTATCGCTAAGCCCCGCAGGCGAGATTATTGATGTCAGTATTTTAGAGCACCGCGAGACTCCCGGGGTCGGCAGCGGCATTCTTGAAGAGGATTTTCTTAGCCAGTTCAGGGGTAAAAATATCAACCGGCAATTTGATACAATTACCGGTGCGACGATTTCTTCGGCTGCGGTAATTGATTCAATAAAGGCAATGGGCCTGGAGGTTTTGAAGGATGCAGAATAAATTATCTTTATCAATTTCTCCTCATATCCGGAAAAAAGAATCTATTACGCGGATTATGTGGACGGTGTTTCTCTGCCTCCTGCCCAGCGGGATAGCCGGGATTTTTATATTCGGCATCCGCTCGCTCTGGATAATCTTTGCCTGTATATCTACCGCTATGTTAACAGAGGCCCTTATATTATTCCTGCGCCATAAGAAGCTGGCAATCGCTGACGGCAGTGCCGCGCTAACCGGGCTCTTGCTTGCTTATAATCTTCCTTCTACTTTCCCGGTTTGGATGGCTTGTGTAGGAAGCTTTTTTGCTATTGCCGTTTGCAAGCAGGCATTCGGCGGGCTGGGAAGAAATATTTTTAATCCCGCCCTGGCGGGGAGGGCATTTTTGGTAATTGCCTGGCCGAAATATATGGTTAGTTTCAGCAAGCCTTTTATTTATGTTGACAGTATAACCGCGGCTACGCCCTTGAATTTACTGAAGCAGGGCAGGATAGAAAGTATTCAGCAGGCAGGCCTGGATTATTTTGATATGTTTTTGGGCAATCGCGGAGGATGCATAGGAGAGGTCTGTATAGCTTGCCTTATCTTAGGCGCAATATTTTTATTATGGCGCAGGATTATTTCATGGCATATTCCCGCTAGCTTCATTACTACATTGGCCTTATTAACGTTCTTTTTAGGCGGGCCGCAGGTAGGCCAGGCAGATGTTTTATTTTCGATAATGGCCGGCGGGGTTGTTCTGGGAGCATTTTTTATGGCTACCGATTATGTAACCTCTGCGCTCACGGATAAAGGAAAATTAATTTTTGGCTTTGGCTGCGGATTGCTTACCTTTATTATCCGCAAATGGGGAGGATATCCGGAAGGGGTGTCTTTTGCCATACTGATAATGAATGCAACGGTTCCTCTCTTGGACAGATTTTGCTCACCCCGTATTTATGGATATGAAAAAAACACTTAAAGAGTTTACTAAAGGAATATTACGCGAGAATCCGGTATTTGTAATTGCCCTGGGACTTTGTCCGACGCTGGCTGTTTCGGTTTCATTGGAGAATGCTTTAGGCATGGGCCTGGCAGCAAGCTTTGTATTGTTATTTTCCAATTTATTGATTTCCGCAATAAGAAATATTGTGCCTGCGCGTATCAGGATTCCCTGTTTTATCGTAGTAATCGCTTCCTTTGTTACCATTGTTGAATTACTGATGGCTGCTTTCTCGCCGCAACTTGCCAGGCAACTGGGTATATTCGTGCCTTTGATAGTAGTTAATTGCATTATCCTGGGGCGTGCTGAGAGCTTTGCTTCCAGGAACACAGTCTTTCTCTCTGTATTAGACGGGCTGGGGATGGGATTGGGTTTTACCCTGGCCTTATCTCTTATTGCAGTAATCCGCGAGTTCCTGGGAAGCGGGAAGATCCTGGGGCATGTTTTATTTGAAAGTTTTCCTCCGGCAACAATCATGATTCTTGCTCCGGGGGCATTACTTACCATGGGCCTGCTTATCGGATTGATTAATTTAATTACTTCCAGAAACAAGGGATAATCATGGATGTCGGGATTATATTGTCGATAATTATCAGCATGGTATTCGTTAACAACTTTGTGCTTTCTAAATTCCTGGGCCTTTGCCCGTTTTTGGGGGTTTCCAGGAATATAAAGCCGGCAATAAGCATGGGCATGGCGGTAATTTTTGTAATGACGCTGTCAGGCCTGCTTACCTGGCTGGTATATCGTTTTGTTTTGCTGCCGCTGGGCCTGGTTTACCTGCGCACGATTGTTTTTATTTTAGTTATTGCCAGCTTCGTGCAGTTTGCCGAAATGGTCATCCTTAAAAAATCACCGGCTCTTTACCGCGCCTTGGGCATATATTTGCCGTTGATTACTACCAACTGTGCGGTCCTGGGTGTTACGGTTTTAAACATCGATACTTTTTTTGTTAACGGTAAGAGCCTGCCGGGAGGGCTTGTTCTTACGCTTCTGCAGTCGTTTTTTGCGGGAATTGGTTTCACGCTTGCGCTGCTTTTGATGGCCGGCATAAGGGAAAGATTGGATTTAGCCGATGTTCCAAAGTCATTGAGAGGTGTTCCCATCGCCTTTATTGTGGCTTCTTTAATGAGCCTGGCGTTTATGGGATTTAACGGGTTTCGCTTCTAAACCTAGGGACACCCTTTCAGCCAATCGGGAGTCTGTCCTCGAACCAATCGGGAGGGTGTCCCTGATGAGTTATAAAGAGTAAAAAGATTTAGTCTTAAAAAAATTAATTCAATCCCTATATTATGGGGACACCCTTAGGATTGGCTGAAAGGGTGTCCCCCGATTGGCTGAAAGGGTGTCCCTGTTGGAGATAGTTGCTGCGATATTAGTTTTGGGTAGCTTGGGGCTATTGTTTGGGCTGGGCCTTGCTATTGCTTCCAAGAAATTCTGCGTGGCTGTTGATCCGCACTTGGAAAAGATTATCTCCTGTCTGCCCGGAGCAAATTGCGGCGCTTGCGGCATGCCGGGATGTATGGGGTTTGCGCAGTCCCTGCTTAAGGGAGAGGTTGCTTTAAATTCATGCCGGGCAATAGATGAGGATTCCAGAAAAAAGGTGGCAAGGATTCTAGGCGTAGAATTACAAGCAAGAGTAAGGCAGGTAGCGGTCCTACACTGCGCAGGCGGGAAAAAGGTAGGAGATAAATTTCAATATAACGGCTTAGAGGATTGCCTGGCAGCTGATTTGGTTTTAGGCGGGGGCAAGGAGTGTGTGTATGGCTGCCTTGGTTTTGTAACCTGCAAGGAAGTATGCCCGTTCGAAGCGATTACTATGTCTAGTGAGGCATTGCCGGTTGTTGCTCCTCTTAAATGCCGCGCCTGCGGCAAGTGCGTTGAGGCCTGCCCCAAGAAATTATTCAGCTTAATTCCTGCCAGTAGCTCGGTGGTTGTTGCCTGTAATTCTCATGATACCGGCCGTGACGTGCAGGCAGTCTGTCCGGTGGGCTGTATTGCCTGCCGCAAGTGCGAGAAGGCCTGTAAATTTGACGCAATACATGTAGTTGATAATTTAGCGGTTATAGATTATAATAAGTGTACCTCTTGCGGTGAATGCGTAAAGGTTTGTCCTACTAAATGCATAATAATACCCAAGGCTAATCTTAAAAATAAGGAAATTTAAAATGGAGGCAAAAATAAAATTTTTTCCTACCTTAGCTTTAGTTACTGTCTTTATTGGTTTTTCTTGTATAGCTAAAGCCCAATCTGCGGAGAAAGTGACTATTGCCACAGATAAAACAGCCTATAAATCTACAATAAACAGAGAGGATCCTTATTTTCAATATATCGAAGTTGAATCTATGGAAATTACAGTAATAAATAATTTAGAAAAAGATATATATTTTGATGCAGGATTCATAATACCATTTACTTCATTATATTTCGAGATTTACAAAGACGGGCATTGGCAAATTTACGATGAAATGCATGGTGTAGCAAAATACCCCCTTGATTTTACTTTTAAAAGATGGCTGGAAACAGCTATTCGAGTAAAGCCGAACGAAAAGTTCACTTTTAGGAAAAAACCCGTTATTTATCGCAGTGATATTAAAATATTCAGAGGCAGATATAGGCTAAGACTAGAATATTACCCTAATTGTAGCCCTGAGTCGCCTGAAATCGATTCCATTGATTACGGAGTCTTTAGGTCTGAGAAGACGCCAAATTGTTTTGCCAAGATTTACTCAAATGAATTCATAGTGGAATAAAGTATTCTCGTCCATTAGGAATATGAGGAGGAGTTGGGATGAATATAGCAGTTTTTGCCTCGGGCAGAGGAAGCAATTTTAGCGCCATTCTCAGGGCGAAAAAATCAGGCAGGATTTCTGCTGATATTTCTCTTCTGGTTTGTGATAATCCCAAGGCTCCTGTAATTGGCAAGGCAAAGCGCGCAGGCGTTGAAGTATTTTTAGTAAAGCGGGAGGGTTTCTCCTCTGGAAAAGATTTTGAAGAAGCAATTATCCTTCGCCTGCAACAGGCAAAGATAGATTTGATTGTCCTGGCAGGCTACATGCGCCTGCTTAGTCCGGAATTCACGCAGAAATTTAAATATAAAATTTTGAATATCCATCCTGCGCTTCTTCCGTCTTTTAAGGGCACCCAGGGCATAGAAGACGCTTTTAATTACGGGGTGAAGCTTTGTGGCGTTACGGTGCATTTTGTTGATGAAGAAATGGACCACGGGCCGATAATTTTACAGGTAGCGGTTAAGATAGAAGAGGCTGACTCCCTGGAATCCCTGGAGTCAAAAGTCCATAAACTAGAGCATAAGGTATATCCGCAGGCAATCCGCTTATTTACAGAGGGAAGATTAAGGGTACAGGGCAGGAAGGTTAGAATTCTTTAATTTTCTCCAAATCACTTCGAGAGCGCGTAATCTCTTTTGAACCGGAAAGGTCATTCAGGGATACTTTTGAAAAATCCCGGAATTCGTAGGTACTTACGCAATAAGAAATTATTTTCATTATTTCTTCATTGAGCGCATTTTCTTCTTTTAATTCGAGGTTCGCTTCCATTAATTTGTAGCGTATGCGTTGGATAATTTGCTTGATCAGGAATTCCGGAAAGGTTATTTCCTCGCGGAATAAATGCCTCCCTGATTTATCATTGGTGATAGCTAAATTCCCCTTTATCTCCTGAAGCACTCTTTTGTATGATTCCTCCGAAGGCAGGGCATAGTTATAAATCTTTATTAAATCCAGGCTGTAAATAGTATAGATAATTTCTACCCCGTTTACTATATCAGCCATTACTATGACGTAAAACTCAGGCTGTTGTTCAGCGTTAAAATATACTCTATAGATAGTATTTAATACGTTCTGAAAATCTTCGTTTACTTCTTCGATAAGCCCGTAAGTAAAGCCCTTGTCTTCTTCGGATTTCATTAAAGGGTCAATCTGGTATTCGATCTGAAGCAGGCTGTCGGATAGGGTGCCCTCAAGGTAAGAAACCGCAAAGCTGCTTTTTTGAGAGAACCTGTTGGCTTTGAATTGGAATATATCTTTCTGGTAGGGCAGGTAGATCCAGAAAGAGTTATTTATTAGTTGCGTATTTAATTCCCAGCCGTATTCGTCTTTACAGATTTGGATGAATTTTTTTTCTGCCTCGTTCTTGGAATATAAATTTACATCTTCTTTAGGGCTGCAGCCGTTGATTAAGAGGATAATCAAAAAGGCAAAAATTTTTAGGAAATAGGATTTAGGGATTTTAGAAGAGAGCGGAATTAATGAAGTCATGCTTGTTTTGGAGGCCGCTTAAAGCCGTACTCATGAAATATATCATCGATTTCGTCGTAATTAAGCTCTTCTTTGGTTAGCAGTTCTTGCGCGAACCTGCCAAGGAGTTTTGATTCTTTCCTGAGCAGCTCTTTGACTTCTTTCAGGCAGTCCTGCAGAATATCCTGCGTTTCCTGGTTTAATTGTTCTTTTACTTTTTCTGAGACAAAGGAGGCATTTTCAGAGGAGCGGAATCCTTTGGACTGGTATAATCCGCTTTCCAGGATGCTGTAATCTCCCACCAGCCCGGACTTGCCCATTCCAAAATTCCAGACCATCTGATGCGCATGGCTCATTGCCTGCCTGAAATCCTGGGAGACTCCGGTAGTGGTTGTGCCAAAGGTCAGGCTTTCGGCAGCATAAGAGCCCAGGCAATACTTTATCGCGCCTAATATTTCTTCCTTTGTGCGGATATGCATCTCTTCCCTGGGATGCGATACGACCATGCCTAATGCCTCTCCGCGGGAAGCAATCGAGGCTTTGAATACGTCTTCGCTGGGGTGTAGCAGATACATTGCAATTGCGTGACCGGCTTCATGATAAGCAACCTTTTTTCTTTCTTCCTCGCTGAATACCCTTTTATGTTTTATGCCCATTTCCACACGGTCTAAGGCCTCGGTTATTTCCTTAAGCGAAATTATTTCTTTCCTGTTGCGTACTGCAATCAGGGCCGCTTCCCTTACCAGGTTTGCGATATCCGCAGGGGTGTGCCCGACAGCCATTCTTGCTAATCTGGGAATTTCAAGAGAGGGGTCGTATTTTACCTCTTTTAAATAATAGGCGAATAATTTTTCCCGTTCTTCCAGGTTCGGGACATCTACAAAGATTTTCCGGTCAAATCTGCCCGGCCTTAATAAGGCAGGGTCAAGGAATGATTCCGGAGCATTGGTTGCCCCCATTATCACTATGTTGTCATCCTTTTCCTTAAGCCCGTCCATTTCCACCAGCAGCTGGTTTAGTGTAGTATTAAATTCAGTCTGGCCCCCGAATCCTTTATCTGTAGAACGGCGCGCGCCCACTGCATCAAGCTCATCAATAAATACGATGCATCCTCCTTCTGAGTAAGCCAGTTGCCTGGCCTGTTTAAAGAGTTTTCTTATGCGGCTTGAGCCTACCCCGACGAACATCTCTACGAACTCAGAGCCGGACATGGAAATAAAGGGAAGGTTTGCCTCAGTGGCGATAGCCTTGGCAAGGTAGGTTTTGCCGCAGCCGGGAGGCCCGATCATAAGTATGCCGCGCAGAATTTTACCTCCGATACGCTGTAATTCAGCTCGGTCTTTTACCAACCTTACTACCTCTGATGCTTCCTGTTTGGCTTCTTCCATGCCAATGACATCATCCCAGTAGATATTGACATCCTTACCCTTTATGCCCTTTTTGAGCATGGAGGTCATTTTAAAATGCCCGCCGCGAAACATCAGCCAATACCAGAACAGCGCATAGACAGGCATGCTTATAAGCTGCGTAACAACAAAGACATAGAAGAGCATTGAATACTGCGCAAACATCTGCCTCTTTGAATAACTTTCAGTAAGCACCCAGGCATTAATGGCATTGCGCATGAATATAGCCAGGGAGATGAGGATACCCAGGATTCCCAGGGCTATTAATATCTTAATCCAGTGGAACTTAAGGAATAGTTTGAACTTTCGCGCCCGCATTAAGAGCCTCCTTTGGGTTTAGGCATAGGAATTGAGATTATTGATTTCTAAGTTGGAGTTCTGAAGGTAAAGTTTATCTGTTTTTGACAATAACACACCCATTTTGAAAAGTCAATCAATTTATAATTAAAACCTGCTTGACTTAAAAGGTAATTGTGATAAAATCTGTTTACACATTTACCGATAATCATGCCAAGGGGAACGCAATGATGAGTAAAATTAAAGAAGTTAAGGCGCGGGAAATTTTAGATTCCCGTGGGAATCCTACGATTGAAGTAGATATTCTCCTGGATGACGGCAGTTTAAGCCGCGCAGCAGTACCTTCAGGCGCATCCACCGGAGAGAAAGAGGCCTTAGAATTACGCGACGCTGATAAGTCGCGCTATTTGGGTAAGGGCGTATTAAAAGCAGTTAATAATGTTAATAGGGAAATCGCCTCCAAGATCAAGGGGCTTGCCGCTTCTTATAAAGATATTGATAAGGTT
Organism: Candidatus Omnitrophota bacterium; assembly: GCA_018813085.1. GTDB lineage: Bacteria > Omnitrophota > Gorgyraeia > Gygaellales > JAHJCI01 > JAHJCI01. Next base: position 8,674 of record JAHJCI010000019.1, read on the forward strand.
TTAATTGATTTAGACGGCACAGAGAATAAATCCCGCCTGGGGGCAAATGCAATCTTAGGGGTATCTTTAGCGGTTGCCAAGGCAGCAGCGATATCTTCTAAACAGCCCCTCTACCAGTATTTAGGCAAAGATAAGGCCTTTGTTTTACCTGTGCCCTTAATGAATATTCTAAATGGCGGCATGCACGCAGATAATAACCTGGACATCCAGGAATTTATGATTGTGCCCCTGGGCGCACCCAGGTTCTCTGAAGCATTACGCTGGGCAGCTGAGGTTTTTCATAACCTTAAATCACTGCTTAAATCCAGGAAATTAAATACATCCGTAGGCGACGAAGGGGGATTTGCCCCTCAGCTTTCCTGTAACGAAGAGGCATTAGGCCTGATTATAGAAGCAATCGAGAAGGCCGGCTATAAGCCTGGGGAGGATATTGTTCTTGCATTGGATTGTGCAGCAAGTTCTTTCTATAAAAAAGAGGGAGATTATCAATTCGAGGGGGCCTCCAGTAATTCAGGACAATTAATCGCCCTCTATGAAGACTGGGTTAAGAAGTATCCGATTATCTCGATTGAAGATGGCTTGGGCGAGTTTGACTGGCCGGGCTGGAAGAAATTAACAGAGAAACTGGGCTCAAAGATACAATTAGTCGGCGATGATTTATTCGTGACTAATCCGGGGATACTGAAAAAAGGCATCAGCGAGGGCGTTGCTAATGCAATCCTGATTAAGCTTAATCAGATCGGCTCGCTTAGCGAGACTCTGGAGGCAATCGACATAGCCAACAAAAGTAAATATAAATCAGTGATTTCTCATCGTTCCGGGGAAACCGAAGATACAACCATTGCTCATCTTGCCGTTGCTTCGGCTTGCGGACAAATTAAAACCGGCTCTCTTTCCCGGACAGACAGGGTTTGTAAGTATAATGAGCTCTTAAGAATTGAGCAGGAGTTGGGTGATAAGGCAATTTATGCGGGGTTCAATTCGCGCATATAATTTACGTCGTGTTTCGCACTCCGTAAATTATGCACTCATTGAAAATGTTGAAAT
>JAHJCI010000205.1 GCA_018813085.1 Candidatus Omnitrophota bacterium
ATTAAAATAGAAAATTATGAACAGATAGGCAATGCCCTTGAAGCTTTGGCTCAACACGTAGAAGTGGTTGAGGTTGCTTCTTCGCAGGTGGAATTATTCCAGGAAGCCGGCAGGAAGTTTTCAATTAAGGTTATTGCCGAAGACAGGACAGGCGTTACTTATGAAATAACAAAGGCGATAAGAGATTTAGGCGTAAAGATATTTGAATTTTCTTCTATTTCCAGGGAGGGTAATGAAGCTAATTATGAATTTATACTGCAGGTACCGACTATGATAAATTCCGCACATATAAAACAGGCACTGGAGGATATAGAAGGCGTTGCTGCTGAGGTTGAATGGCTTAATGATACAGCAAACAAAGGCTCGCCATTAGCCTGCCTGAATACGCTTTATAGTCATAATAATTTCTCCAATAATCCGGTGAGCGTAAAGGAACTGATTAGAGAAAGAGCCTATTCGGCAACCACCATCCGTGTTGAGCTGGATAACCTGGTTGCTTTAGGCCTGGTTGAAGTAGATAAACAGACACGTCCTTACCGTTATTATTTAACAGATACCTTAAAGAGAGCGCCTCCGGAGGCGATAAGCGAAATCACTGCCCTGCCTGAACTTAACCTCTATCAAATCCCGTCAGAACAAATTACTCAAGTTAAAAAGCAAATAAGAAAAATATTAGACGCCGAAGAAGAAACCAATTCTCAAGCACCGTTTTTCAGAAAAAATAACGAAATAAGGCGCGGAAATATCGGGCCGGAATTCCTGACTCCAAATAGAACCGGAATAGCGCCTTCGCCAGTCTTAGATTATAACGCAATTGCATTAGAAGGCAGCATTTACTCCATTATCCACAGGATTGAAGAAGTCTTCTTTAAAAAATTAAGAGAAAATTTTGCCAAAGAATATCGCATAAGAGGAGAATATGTTGTTTGCAGGGAGGCAAGTTATATTTTAACCAGGGTAATAAACCAGTCTCTTGATTTGCCTATAGGCGGATATTCTCCTGAACGTATTGAGCTAACCTCTGGAGCAGTATTAAATAAAGAATCGTCTGTAAGGAGTTTGCACCGCTGGATAGCTGTTTATATAAACAACCGTAAAGTCCTGCTTATAGACCCTACTTATGCGCAGTTTGATAAGCAATTTAGAGATAAAATTTTTATCGGAGAATATAGTAAGGCAATGAATGAATTCTATTTTATTGAGTGGGAGGATTTGAAAGAAAGAGAAAAAGGCCGTCTTGATTGTAAGCTATACAGCGATGAAGAAATAAAGGATATCTTATATGACAGGTGGAAGAGGTCTGTTCAATCATATGGCTACCCAGGTATTTCATTGCCTCTATTATCGACGTTAATTGAATTCAGCGCTTTGGTTGTCGATGTAAAAAGAGGCACAGATATTGACCCGGACATAAAGAAAAATAACTCACAGATTGAAAACATAATTGCGGAAATATATCAGAGGGCAGAAAAATCACCCGTCAGAACAGCCGTAGAGATTCCGTCAGAGGATTTTGATATAGAAGTAATGTTGGCAGGCGGTTGGCTCGAAGATGAGTTAGCAACCTTTAAAAAGGGAAGCGTTTCTTTCTATATGGTTGAGCCCGTAAAAAGAATGGCAGAAGATAGAGCTAATAATCTCTTGGTTGGCGAGGAGCGTAAATATCCCGCCAGAATAGATAGGAATATGCTTAAAACTATGGTTCCCGATAGTTCTCAACAGCCGGATATCCGCGCAGAAGCAACCATTTTAAGAACCCAGGCTAGCATCAGATATATAGGTAATGATAAATTAAGCGTCCAGGAAGAAGATTTCTTCCTCCAGTCCCTGAGAAAGGCATATCTTGGCCTTGCCAATGCTCCGCCCATTCTGGATATACCACTGCTTTTTTCCTATAACCTCCAGGAAGCCGCAAGAGTAAATAACACAGTCCTTGAACTTAACCGCCTGCTGTTTAATACAGCCGGATTAGCAAGGGAGGAGATCGAATCTTTAAGCCTTGTCATAAGCAGAGAAATCCTTCCTCATGAAATAAAACACATCCTTAGCCCAAAAATAAGCGAAAAAAATATTCGCAGGGAATCGTTAGAATATATTGCGCAGAATCCCGAAGTTAACAAAGCACTTCTCTATATTCATAACAATAAAATAAACGCAGTTGTATTAGACAGCGCCTGGAGACAATTATTAGAACAAAGATTAACCGATTCTTTAAGGCAGGCAATATCGCTGGCGCTAAATGGAGAAAGCCAGGCAAAAGAAGACCTTTCTAAGGGTAAATTCGTTGATTTTGGAGCAGAGTATCCTAAAGACTTTCAGAGTTGGCTGCAATGGTTAGCGAGAATGGGTCAAGCTAGTGGTCCTTTGCGTAGCGTGCTTGAGTCCTCTGATACGCGGCGAAAAGAATTAAAGATAATAATAGATGAAATTCTCTTTATCTTGAACAATAATCAAAACTTATTCGATAAACTAGAGAAGGAATTAGAGCAAATCACCGAGATAAAAAGTTCGGGCAGAAAATTGGATGATAAGCTTAAGAAACAGTTGAGTATTTTAGATGATATTGTCGGGCAGTTATTCCTCATTACCGATATAGAGAGACTAAAGGCGATTTTAGGGTTTATTAGAGATTCTGTCACTAATAATGTTCAGCAGGCACATAATTCCCGCAAGCAAGAGCCTAAACCGACAGTATTAGAGGAAAGGTTAGAAACGGCACTGAGCAGGAATTATAAAATTATAGCCCTTGATTTTGACGGGACAATTTATAGCATAGAGCTATCTGATGATATGCTTGAGGTTTTGGTTGGTATTTTAAAATCAGGCAGAAGGCTTGCAGTTGTTACCAGCGGAAGGCAGAGCCATATTGAGAAGAATTTTATAACGGAATTAATAAAACATCCGCGAATAA
>JAHJCI010000206.1 GCA_018813085.1 Candidatus Omnitrophota bacterium
CCTCATAATGATCCCGGCAAAATTTCACATTCTTTAGTTCTTTCTTTGCCTTTGGCATTGCCTGTGGGTCGTATGCTTTTATCTTGGCTCCATCGCTTTGTAGCATTTTAATCAAATCGATGGAGCTGGAAAAACGTATATCGTCTGTATTTGGCTTAAAACTTAAACCGAGCACCCCGATAGTTTTACCCGATATTATCCAGACTGCCTCCTCAATCTTCTTTATTAAAAGCTGCTTTTGTTCTTTATTTATTCTTGCTACCTCTTTCAATAACCCAAAATCATATCCGGATTTCTTGGCAAGATAAATAAACGCTTCTAAATCTTTAGGAAAACAAGAGCCGCCGAATCCCGCCCCGGCGTTTAAAAATGCCCGGTGTATGCGTTTATCTAAACCCATACCTTCGGCTACTTTAGTTACATCCGCGCCCACTTTATCGCAGAGGCGGGCAACCGCGTTAATAAAGGAAATCTTAGTAGCCAGAAATGAATTTGATGCATGCTTAATCATCTCGGCGGTCTTGATATCAGTAACCACAATCGGAGCTTTTATCGGCTTAAACAGCGAACACATTACCTTCTCTGCCCTTTCATCCTCAACGCCCAATACAATCCGGTCAGGATGTAATGCATCTTCGAGTGCTGAACCTTCCCGTAGAAACTCGGGGTTAGAGACTATGCTGAATTTTATCCCGCATTTGTTGTGCATCAGAATTGTCCTGCGTATCCACTCCCCCGTCTCAACCGGCACTGTGCTTTTTTCTACGATTATTTTATACTCTTTCATGCTCTGGGCAATTCGATGAGTTACATTTTCTACGGAAGATAAATCCGCTCCCCCATCCTTGCCGGAAGGCGTACCAACGCAAATAAAAATTACCAGGGATTTATTTACTAGATTGGGTAAATTAAAGGTAAATGATAATCTCCTGGCCTTGATATTCTTCTTAACTATTTTAGCCAGCCCCGGTTCATAAATCGGGATGATGCCTTTTTGTAGATTTTTGATTTTCCGCAGGTCGCTATCCTGACAAACCACTTTATTGCCTAAATCAGCTAATACGGCAGCCGTGACTAATCCGACATGGCCGATACCAATAACTCCGATTCGCTGCATTGCCTAACTCCTTTTATTCTGCTGGAAAGATTGGACTTTAATGAGTTAATTGTTTCCTAAACCAGTCTACTGTTCTTATTAAACCTTGTTCAAAATCAACTTCCGGTTGGTAACCTAACCTCTCTTTTGCTTTGGATATATCCGCCAGGGTACGAAAGACGTCTCCGGGGCGGACAGGTTCAAGCTGAGGCTTAATATCTTTGTTGAGGATGTTATTTAATGTATCGACCAGCTCCAAGACAGAATTATCCCTGCCGTTGGCGATGTTAAAGACTTCGTGGAAAACGCCGCTGTTGGTATTGCCTCGTGCGTCGTGCGCCCCTCGACTTCGTTCGGGACCCCCTTCGGTCGTATTGTGTGTGGCAGCTAATATATTTGCCTGGACTACGTTATCAATATAGGTGAAATCGCGGGATTGCTTACCGTTGCCGAAAATAGGCGGCTGTTGGTCATTCAGGATACAGGTAATGAATTTGGGGATTACTACCGAATATTCGTCATCCAGTGCCTGGCGCGGACCGAAAACATTAAAATAACGCAGGCAGACGGTTGAGAAACCATAATGCTTTGAATATATGCGGCAATAGTATTCTCCGGTAAGCTTTGTAAGCGCATATGGAGAGATGAGATTAGGCAGATGCTCCTCTTTCTGGGGAAATATCTCTGTTTCTCCATAGATTGAGCTTGAGGAAGCAAAAACAAAGCGCTTAACATGCTCTGCCCTGGCAGCCTCAAGCATGTTTAAGACGCCGTTAATATTAACATCATTATATTCCGCGGGGTTTTCTAACGATTTCGGTACGGAGCGAAGAGCTGCCTGGTGCAAGACAAAATCGATATCCCGGCATGCACTCTTACAGGTAGAAATATCGCGAATATCTCCTTTTATGAATTCGTATTGCGTGTTGCCTGCCTGCCGTTGTGCCTGTTGCGTAAAAGACAAATTCTGGAGCTTACCGCTGAATAAATTGTCCAGCACACGGACAAAATGGCCGTCCTTAAGCAGCCTCTGGACAATGTGAGAACCGATAAATCCTGCTCCGCCGGTTACAAGATATTTATGCATCGTGAAAAAATATTATTTACTTACGGTACTTGTAAATAAGATAAATTGCTAAAATTAAGGTCGCGAGAGTAAACCCGTTGGCGGAAACGATAATCGCGTCTTTAAGGTGCAGTCCATAGAGAATCCATAACGCCACTCCAAGGGAAAGCTGGACTAAGGTAATTAAACTTACATCCGAAGCAGATTTTTTCTTTGCAATCTTTATTATTTGCGGAATAAAAGAAAACATCGTTAAAACTGCCGCAGATATTCCTATCAAAGACCAAATCATTGCTTTTTAATATTAAG
>JAHJCI010000207.1 GCA_018813085.1 Candidatus Omnitrophota bacterium
ATAAAAGATTGTATAGGCATATCATTAATTTTTTTGCTTATGCTTTTTGCTACTAGGGAGGTAGCTATGGCGGAAACAAAAAATGTTCAGTTGCCTGTTCCTATTCAAAAGGGCGAGATGTCTCTTGAGGAAGCAATTTTAAACAGGCGTTCTCAAAGAAATTTTGTAAATAAAGATTTGGATTGGGCTCAGATAGGTCAACTCCTTTGGGCAGCACAGGGCATAACCGCAAAAAAAGGAGGATATGAGCTGCGTTCAGCTCCTTCAGCAGGCGCTCTCTATCCGATGGAAATTTATTTAGTTAATAAAGAGGGATTATTCCGTTATATGCCTTCCAGCCACAGCCTGGAAGTTTTAGCGCAGGAGGACTTAAGGCCTGCTTTGGCTGCGGCTGCTCTTGGCCAGGGTTCAGTAGTAGAAGCGCCGCTTGATATCGTTATCTGCACAGTTTATCAACGCGTAACGGTAAAATACGCAGAGCGCGGAATAAGATATGCCCATATTGAAGCCGGGCACGTAGCAGAGAATATACATTTACAAGCAGTTGCTTTGGGTTTGGGTTCAGTGCCAATAGGCGCTTTTGATGATGAGGCTGTTAAGCGGGCTTTATCTTTACCTTCGGAACATGAACCCTTATATATTATTCCTATTGGCTACGCCAACTAAAATAGAGGGACGTCCTTTCAGCCAATCGGGAGGGTGTCCCCGAAGCTAACAAATTGTTATTATTGCGGATTATGGGGACACCCTTGTTCTTGGCTGAAAGGGTGTCCCCCGATTGGCTGAAAGGGTGTCCCTAAGGTTTATGATTATTATTTACGATTTAATATTTATTATTTTCGCAATAATTTATTTGCCGTATCTTTTCCTCAGGAAAAAGCTGCATAAGGATTTTATCCAGCGCCTGGGTTTTATCCCGGATGGCCTGCAGGCAGAGCGGCCCCTCTGGATACATGCGGTAAGCGTTGGGGAAGCCCGGGTGGCCGAGGCCTTGGTCAAGCAATTACGCCTGGTTTATCCCGGGACAAAGTTTGTTTTTTCCGTAGTTACGACCACGGGGAATAAAATCATCAGGGGTTTTAAATCAGAATCTGATTTCCTGTTTTACCTGCCGCTTGATTTAAGTTTTATAACCAAAAAGGTTATCCGAAGGATCAAGCCCTCGGCCTGTATTATTATCGAGACGGAGATCTGGCCGAATTTAATAACCCAGCTTAATAAAGCCGCTATTCCGATAATCCTTGTGAATGCGCGCCTTTCGGACAGTTCTTTTTTTGGCTATCGCATAGCTCAACCTTTGATTAAGCCGGTATTGAACAGGATAAGCCTGTTTTGTGCGCAGAGCCAGAGGGATGCTGAGCGGCTTTCGGCATTAGGCGTCAGGCAGGATAAAATCACAACCACGGGCAATATGAAATACGATATCATCGATAATATAAATACGGCAAGAGATTCTTTAAACTACAGGTTAAGCTTAGGCATAAAAGAGAGAGGCAAGCTTTTTGTCGCAGGTTCAACCCATCCGCAAGAAGAGGAGATAATTTTAAGCGCCTATCAGGAGTTAAGCAAAGAATTTCCGGGGCTTAAGCTGCTTATTGCTCCGCGGCATCCAGAGCGCGCCGCCAGCATAGAGAACCTGGTAAGTAAATCAGGTTTTCAGCCGGTACTGGTCAGCAGGTTAAGCCTTTCTTTAGCTCCTCAGCCGGAATCTGCGGTTTTTATTCTTGATACTATCGGCCAGCTGATACATTTTTATGCTGCCTGCGATATTGTATTCGTGGGCGGCAGTTTAGTTAAAAAGGGCGGGCAGAATATTCTTGAGCCGGCCCTTTTTAAGAAGCCGGTTATATTCGGGCCTCATATGTTTAATTTCCGCGATATAAGTAATTTATTCCTGGCTAAGCAGGCAGCCAGGCTGGTGCATAATCAGGAGGAGTTATTAAAAGAAGCCAGGTTCCTATTGAATAATCCCGCGGAACTGGAAGGCATGGGCAGCAGGGCGAGGCAGTTGCTTCTGGAAAATCAGGGAGCTACCAAGAGGAATGTTGAAAAAATATCTTTACTTATTAGCCACGGATAAAAAGAAGGGCGTTATTGCAGAAGTATTGAGGATATTCTTATTTCTGCTTTCTTTGATCTACGCCCTGGCAATAAAAATATTATCTTCCTTGCGGCAGCTTGCTTCCAGCAGCTTAAATTGTAAAGTTATCTCTGTCGGAAATATTACCTTAGGCGGCACAGGCAAGACATCTTTAGTGCAGATGTTAGCCGGGTTCTTAAAAGCTAACGGGCATAAGGTAGCAATTTTAAGCAGGGGATATGCCAGAAGCAAAACGCAATACGCAGTACGCAAAGCGAGATACGAGATAATGGGCGATGAGCCCTTTATGTTAAGCAAAAATTTAGAGGATATACCGGTGATTGTTAACAGCAACAGAATAAGAGCAGGCAGGCAGGCAATATCAGGCTTTGGCGTTGATACGGTTATACTGGATGACGGGTTTCAGCAGTGGAGTTTAAAAAAGGATTTGAATATCGTGACAATCGACTCTACTAATCCTTTTGGTAATTTCCGCCTTATCCCGCGCGGGATTATGCGCGAGCCAATATCATCCTTAAAGCGCGCGGATATTTTTGTATTAACCAAAACCAATCTTAACCCTGCAGGGGTATCTGCTAAGGAATTCCTGCGCAAGATTAATAAAAAGGCCCTAATCGTGGAGGCAGTGCACAGGCCCGTTGGCTTCTATAAGCTCGGGTCAGCGCGCAATGAGATGACAGGCCTTAATGAATTATCCGGCAGGAAAGTGAGCCTGGTATCCGGAATCGCCGACCCGCAATCATTCGAGGCCTTAATTAATAACATAGGCGTAATCAGCGCATTATCTTTCAGGTTTGACGACCATCACCGTTACAGCCGCAGGAATTTAAAGAGGATTATGGCAGAATCCAAAAAACAGGCAGTAAGCAATATCGTTACTACCGAAAAAGATGCGGTGCGTTTTCCGGATATCGATTATCAGGCTCAAGGCATGAGCTGTTATGTTTTACGCGTTGACTTAGAGGTGCTTCAGCATGAAATATTCTTTCAAAGAATTAATTCTATATATTAGCCTGCGCCTTGCGGCTGTATTTTTTCAGGTTATGCCCATAGGCCTTGCCCTTTTTATCGGCAGGGCAATCGGCAGGCTGGGTTATCTATTGGATTCCAAGCATACAGGGATTGCTTACCGCAATCTTCGCCTTGCCTTTTCTGATAAATACTCAATCCCGCAGTTAAAGGCGCTGCTTATGAAGAACTATGAGAATTTCGGGATGAATATCGTTGAAACCTTGAGGCTTTCAGGGATCAATCAGGGGTATATCAAGCGCTATATTAAGATAAAAGGGGAAGAGAGCCTGGATAATGCTTTAAGAAATAAGAAAGGAGCGATTATCCTCGGTTCTCATTTCGGTAGCTGGGAGATTAGTTTAACCATGGCAGGAATCTTGAATTACCCTTTTTACATGCTCACTGAAGAGCAGTCAAAGAATACCCTGCTGGATGCCTTTCTTAACCGGATACGAGAGAAGTACGGAACC
>JAHJCI010000208.1 GCA_018813085.1 Candidatus Omnitrophota bacterium
AAATAAGGGCTGAGACGGCCTTAGTTCTTAAATGCCTGCCGGCGACCGGGCCGACGCTTTCCACTCTCAGGATATCTATCTTGCGCTCGCTGAATGCCTGCCTTAGGGAAGCAGTAATATCATCTCCTTCTGCTGCCGGAGTCTTGATTAAATATGCCCTGGGGTTATCGTTAAACTGCTGTATCACTGCATTGCTTTGCCCTATTTCAGATAACTTCTGACGCACTTCTTGTATTGCTACCGGCTGCTCAAACATATACTCCTGGATCTTCCCCCCGGTAAAATCAATACCCCATGACTTACTTCCACCGAGCGAAACCGCAACCAGCCCGGCAGTAATAAGCAGGAATGATATCAGGTAACAAATTCTTCTTTTTGCGATAAAATTAATCTTGGTCTCTTTGATTATTTTAAGCATAAATATATGCTTCAATCCAAACTTACGCACCAGTATCTCAAGTATAGTCCTGGTTACTACAAGCGAGGTAAACATACTGCTGAGCAATCCTATGGTTAAGGTTACCGCAAAACCGCGGATAGGCCCCGTACCAAACTGGAATAAGAGGAATGCCGCGATTAAGGTAGTAATATTAGAATCAATAATCGCAGAGAATGCTTTTTGATAGCCGTTTGAAATCACCGATAAAATGGGCCGTCCCAGGCTGAATTCCTCGCGCATGCGCTCATTAATTAATACGTTAGCATCCACTGCCATACCAAGAGATAAGACTATCCCGGCAATACCGGGCAAGGTCAACGTAACAGAAACTCCCGGGAAAAGTACAGGCAGTATACCCAGCCCGCCAAAAATAAAAATCAGGTTCATCGCCAGTGCAATATCTGCAACCAAGCCCACCAAAAAATAGTAAACGGCCATAAAAATAAAGACTAAACTCAAACCGATAAAGCTTGCTTTCAATCCTGCCTTAATTGAATCTTCGCCCAACAGAGGGCCCACTGTCCTCTCTTCCTCGACAACCATCGGAGCAGGAAGCGCGCCTATCCTTAAAACCAGGGCCAGGTCTTGAGCCTTTTCAATGCTAAAGCGGCCGCTAATAACAGCCTCTCCGGAAGGAATCTTCTCTTTTATACGGGGCGCGGATTGCAATTTCCCGTCAAGTATAATAGCCAGCCTGCGGCCGATATTATCCTGGCTTATCCTGGCAAATTCACTGGTTCCCTGGGCATTAAACTCTAAAGCAACTATCGGCTGCCCAAACTCATTGGAATCAAAACGCACATAAGCATTCTTCAGCGCGCCTCCGGTTAATACCGCCTCCTTATGGATAAGCAGGGGTTCTTTATCCTCCTGGGCATATTGTAACTCATAGCCCTCAGGGATAACTCCTTCCAGTGCCGCGGATAACTTATCTTTCTCATCCGAAACAAATTTAAACTGCAGGAATGCGGTCCTGCCTATAAGGCTCAATGCGCGCTCTCGCTCAGTAACGCCAGGCAGCTGCACGACTATCTCGTCCTCTCCCTGTTTCTGTATCACCGGCTCCCTGACCCCGAACTCATCTATGCGGTTACGCAGAATTTCTACCGCGCGGTCAATCGCTCCCTCCCTGGCCTCCTCTTTAAGGCTCGTGGTATCTACTCTAAGTAAAAGATGCATTCCGCCTTTTAAGTCTAACCCCAGGTTTATCCTCTTATTCAGAGGAAAGGCGTAAAAAACCATTAAGGCAAGCAGGCCAGTTATCAATAAGCATTTATAAACTAGTTTTCTGGACATAATAATTTCCTATTGTTTTTTTAAATAAGCAATGTGATTTTTCTCTATTTCTATTTTTACGTTTTCATCTACGCGTAATACTACGGTCAAATCTTTAATGTTTATAACCTTGCCGTGTATTCCTCCGGTGGTAACAACCTCGTCGTTTTTCTGAATATTCTGAATCATTTTCTTATGTTCCTGCTGGCTCTGTTTCTGAGGCCTGATCAGCAGGAAATAAAAAATTACAAAGATGAAGAGTAGCGGCAGTAGATTGACTAAAGGGTTTACGTTTGCAGGCTGCATTTTAACTCCTTCCAGATACCCGCATAGTTGCTGCGGGATTATTTTGCTTTTTCAACCAGGCTCTTTACCTTATCCGACATTTGCGCTCCGCAAGAGAGCCAATACTTAAGCCTATCCATTTTTATGCTCACCAGCGGCGGTTCTTTGGTCGGATCAAAATAACCCAGTTCTTCCAGCGAGCGGCCGTCACGGCTTTTATGTTTAGTAAAAACACTTATACGAAAAAAATACCTACCTTTAGGATTTTTTCCTATCCTTCTTAAACGTATACGTACTGACATTACTACTCCCTCCTTTAATGAGTCCCGCTTCGTAAGATGCAGTAAAATTCTGTACCATAATTTTACTGCACTCAGCGGGACGAATTAATCCCCATAGCA
>JAHJCI010000209.1 GCA_018813085.1 Candidatus Omnitrophota bacterium
CCCCTCCTAACGCTCTACAGTATCTATAAGTCCTTAATCGCTGTTCTCCCCCAAGCGTGGGGAAAGTTTTTCCCCACACCCCTTTAGGTTTTTAGCGATTGACTTTACCGATTTCATTCAACTGAATAACCCGCATTCTGCGGGATGAATCGCTAATAACCTTATTCGCTCACTACACAATATTCGCTTTGCGGATAGCTGTTAAAAACCTTTCATTCGCTATAACGCAGTACGCAAAACGCTATTAATGCGGACGGAGGGAGTTCCCCGCTACAATAATTTACCTAGAAGTAGCGGGATCCCGCCTGTTATAACTTAAACTATTGATGCGGGAGAACCCCTCTCTATCACTGACGTCCCGATAAAAATTTTGCCAATTAAATTCTACTTTTATCTTTATTCGCCTTCTAATGCCGCGGGAGAGACTCGAACTCTCAAGTCCTTATCGGACATTAGGTCCTAAGCCTAACGCGTATTCCAAATTCCGCCACCGCGGCAGAAATTTTCATCGGGACGCGTCTGCCAATTCCGCCACGTCCGCCTTCGCTTTTCACTATGGCAAAGCTTCGGCGAGACTGTCGCTGCGAAGCCCTACCATCGTATTTGACGCTGAAGGGCGAAGCAGGACGTCCGCCTTAGAATATCAAAAATTAAATACCAAAAATCAAAGATAAAGATTAAAAATCTCCGCCGCAGATAAATCTACTTTCTCGTAATGCCTGCGGCGAGATCCGCCTTCGGCGGAAAAGATAAAAGCATTTTTAATATTTGATTAACATTTTTGATATTTGATATTCATATTTGATATTTGACTTTTGATATTTGATATTATTATGTATTTTCCGGACGAAAAAACATTTAAAAAACTGACCGCCAAGGGTAATCTTATCCCGGTTTATAAACAGATACGCGCGGATTTAGATACCCCGGTTTCTGCGTTTCTTAAAATCAGGCAGGGAAAATATAATTTTCTGCTGGAATCGGTTGAAGGCAGCCAGGCAATTGCCAGGTATTCTTTTTTAGGGACGCAACCCGCACTGGTCTTAAGAAGCAAAGGCAGTTTTATGGAGATAACCGATAATCAGAGGCACAGGTTCAAGCGAATAAGATTAAAAACCGACCCTCTGGATGAAATTAAAAAGGTTATGTCCGGTTATGAGCCTGTGCATTACGGCAAGCTGCCGCGTTTTTGTGGAGGATTCGTCGGGTACCTTGGTTATGATGCGGTCCGCTTTTTCGAGAAAATCCCCGATAAAAATCAGGATGATTTAAAAGTTTGGGATAGCGTCTGGATTTTAAGCGATACATTGCTCGTTTTTGATCATCTCTTTCGCACTATAAGCATAGTTTCAAATGTCTATGTCCCGGACCGTAGAAAAGCAGCAGCTTTATATGCTAAGGCGAAAAAGAAGATAGAGCGTTTGAATGCCCGGCTGATGAAACCGCTGCCAGCGCAGAAAAAAAGGCAGGCAACGAACGAGGTCAAAATCCGCTCTAATTTTAAAAAACAGGATTACCTGGCGTTAATAAAAAAGGCAAAGGCATATATCCGTAAAGGGGATATCATCCAAGTAGTCCCTTCTCAGAGATTTAGCCTGGCGCTTGGGAATAAATCGGCGTTGGATGTTTACAGCAGTTTAAGAAGCCTCAACCCTTCAAGCTACATGTTTTTTCTTGAATTTAACGATTACTTTTTATTAGGTTCTTCCCCGGAAGTTCTGGTGCGCTGTGAAGAGAAGCGGGTAATAACCCGCCCTATCGCCGGTACGCGCGCGCGCGGGACAAACGCGAAAGAAGACCAAAAACTAGAGAAGCAGTTGCTGGGCAGCAGAAAAGAGAAGGCCGAGCACATAATGCTGGTAGATTTAGGAAGAAATGATTTAGGCAGGGTATGTCAGTACGCAACAATAAAAGTCAAGAATTTCATGCATGTCGAGAAATATTCACACGTAATGCATCTGGTCAGCGAGGTTGAGGGCCTGATACGTAAGGGCAAGGATGTTTATGACTGTCTGAGGGCAACTTTTCCTGCCGGTACGGTTAGCGGCAGCCCAAAGGTCAGGGCAATGCAGATTATCGACGAATTAGAAAATACCCGGCGCGGCCCCTACGCAGGTTGCGTAGGTTATTTCAGTTTCTCGGGTAACTTGGATACCTGTATTACTATACGGGCGATCTTAATAAAGAACGGCCAGGCCTATATTCAGGCAGGGGGCGGGATTGTTGCAGATTCTAATCCCGAAAAAGAATATCAGGAAACCGTTAATAAAGCAAAAGCGCAGCTGGAGGCAATAACCAAAGTCGGTTAACGGTTAAGGTAACGAAGCCCGTATCGGTTATGGCTAGGGTAACGTCAATATGACCCCAAAAAACGATAACCCTAACCGAAAGACGAAACCGGCATCGTAACCGATAGACGTTGCCATTGTTTGTAGAAACTCTATAATTATTTCAAAAAGGAGGAAGCAGTAATGTCAGTTCGTATACGTTTAAGAAGGATAGGAAAAAATCCTAAAGGCAGG
>JAHJCI010000210.1 GCA_018813085.1 Candidatus Omnitrophota bacterium
GCTTTAGAGAATGTAAGCCTCTGGCATGAGCGTGACATCAGCCATTCTTCCGTAGAAAGGGTTATTATCCCTGATTCCTGTCTTGCGCTGGATTACATGCTGAATAAATTCAGTGAAGTTATAGAGAAGCTGGTGGTTTACCGGCAGAATATGCTGGCCAACCTGGTTAAGACGCGCGGCCTGATTTTTTCCCAGAGGGTTATGTTGGAACTGATGCAAAGGGGCCTCCAGAGGACCAGGGCTTATGATTTAGTACAAAACTGCGCGATGAAGAGCTGGGAGGATAAAAAGGATTTTAGAGAATGTTTATTGGAGGATAAGGAAGTCCTAAAGTATTTTAATGAGAAAGATCTTGATAAAATATTTAACTTGAATTATTACCTGCGTAATATTAATAAAATCTTCAGGAAGGTAGGGCTGTAATATATGATGAAGAAACCGAACCAGATCAGGTCAGTGGATGTTACGAAAGAAGATACCTGGAGGGTATTCAGGATCATGGCAGAATTCGTTGAGGGGTTTGAAACCTTAGCCAGGGTTGGCCGCGCTATTTCTTTTTTCGGCTCTTCGCGCCTTAAGCCGGAAGATAAATATTACAAGATTACTACGCAAGCCGCTTATCTTTTAGCTAAAGAAGGGTATGCGATAATTACCGGCGGCGGCCCCGGGCTGATGGAAGCAGCCAACAAGGGAGCAAAGAAGGCAGGCGGAAAATCCATCGGTTTAAACATCCAGATTCCCCAGGAACAGCAGGCAAATAAATATGTGGATTTATTACTGGAATTCCGTTATTTCTTCTGCCGCAAGGTAATGTTTTTAAAATACGGCAAGGCCTTTGTTATTCTTCCCGGCGGCTATGGCACGCTTGATGAATTATTCGAAGCGCTTAACCTTATCCAGACCGACCGCATAGAAAAGTTTCCGGTAGTTTTAATAGGCAGTGATTATTGGAAGGGTTTAATCGGCTGGCTTAAGTCGGTAGTCCTCAAAAGATGCTGTATATCCGCCTCAGATTTGGATATCTTCAGTATTGTTGATACTCCCGAAGAGGTGGCATGCGTAATAAATAAATTCTACCGCAATAAAAATAAAGGGAGATAGATATGCTTACTTATAAAAAAGCCGGCGTGGACATAGATAAGGCGAGCCTTTTTAAAAAGGAAATTGCTGCTATCGCGCGCAAGTCAGCAGGGTCCGAGGTGCTCAAGGGTATCGGCAGCTTCGGCAGCTTCTTTGATTTTTCCAAAGAAAGATATAGAAACCCGGTATTGGTTTCTTCATCCGACGGTGTTGGTACAAAGTTGAAGATAGCTGTCCTGGCTAATCGCCATGATACTGTCGGCATTGATGCCGTGGCAATGAACGTCAATGATATTCTCTGTTGCGGCGCCAAACCCCTATTTTTTCTGGATTACATTGCCTATAGTAAAGTAGATTCTTGCGTATTGCTTGATATAGTCAAGGGCCTGAATGCCGGATGCATACAGGCGGGCTGTTCGCTGGTGGGAGGCGAGACTGCCCAGATGCCTGATATGTATAATAAGGGGGAATATGACCTGGCAGGTTTCTCTCTCGGCGTAGTAGAGAAGAATAATATTATCGACGGCTCTAAGATCGAAGCCGGCGATGTCTTGATCGGAATTGCCTCAAGCGGGCTGCACTCCAACGGGTTTTCTCTGGCCAGGAAGGTTTTTTCAAAGAACGAGATGAAGCGCTATGCTTCTGAATTGCTTAAGCCTACAAGAATTTATGTTAAGCCGGTTTTATCTTTATTGCGCACAACGCAAAACGCGCGGCGCATAACCATAAAAGGTATTGCCCATATTACGGGCGGCGCCTTTTACAATAAGGTTGCCAGGATTCTTCCATCTAATCTTGACGCACGCATAGACAAAAACTCCTGGCGGGCAAATCAGATATTTAAACTCATACAGAATAAGGGTAATATATCCGAGAGAGAAATGTACCGCACTTTCAATATGGGCATTGGCATGGTTTTGGTAGTCAGCCCTCAGGCCCAGGGGCAGGTAAAATCCTCACTTTCCCGCATGAATTTAAATTCCTGGGTAATCGGAGAGATAATAAAAGGCAAGAAAGAAGTTATTATATTCTAAGATTAAGGATAGAAGAGTTTAACGGATATATAAATAATACGTATTAGATTCAGGAAATAATCAGGAGGGATTATGGTAGAGTTGTATGATAAATCTACAAATGATTATCTTGGTAAAATATCTGAAGAAGAACTGCAGTTTTTGATTGATAATTTCGAGGAAGAAAACCTGACTGATGAAGATTATTATATTGATAGAGCAACGCTGGAATTTTTAAAAGAGAAGGGAATGAGTCCTGAATTAGCGAAAATAATCGAATCTGCCATAGGGCAGAATGAAGGGACGGAGATATTATATAAGAGAAAATAACCGGATTAGAACAGAGGAGGTGTTCGGATGGATGCTTTTTATTTTTTAGTTGGCTTAGCGGTTGTTATATTTTTTATGGGTGTCAGAATAGTAAGGCCGACGCACAGAGCCTTGATTGAAAGATTGGGTAAGTTTCATCGATTTGCCAATCCGGGATTTCATTGGATTGTTCCTGTAATTGAGCGGCTTTTTCTGGTGAATACAACGGAACAGATGGTTGATGCTGAACCGCAGGAGATTATAACTTTCGATAATCTCAATGCCAGGGTAGATGCGCAGGTTTATTTTAA
>JAHJCI010000211.1 GCA_018813085.1 Candidatus Omnitrophota bacterium
ATATTAATATTGCCCTATCTGGCTGGCTTTTATTCTGAAAAAACTTCGGCAGTGAAAACAAATATCTCCGTATCGGGATCTTTCCAGGCAAACGGAGCAAGCCCTGCCTTGTGTGCACAAAGATTAGAAAGGAACTCCTCTTTTGACCAACCGGTCTCTGTAGCTACTTGCGGCAGGAATACGCCGCCATGGTAGCCATTTTTTATCAAAACTCCGTGTTTGCCTAATACCAGCTTATCCGGATTATCGATTTTCTCTAAAGCAGATAATACAGAAATTTCAATTTCAATTCCACTTAACTCATCTTCTTTTACCGGACTGAAACGCGGATCGCTTACCGCTGCCTCGACAGCCATATCCCTGATAGTCAAATAAAGCGGCTGTTGGGAAACCATGTTTCCTATACACCCTCGAAGCTCGCCGAGCTTATGCAGAGTAACAAATGCGCCGCGGGTTTCTAATAATACCGGATCGCTTTCATTGACTTCTAATTTTTCCCCTTTTTTTAGATAGTGTTCAATTGAGCTGCGGGCAATCCCTAACAATCTCTTCTGCTGCTTTTCACTGAGCATCTTGCCTCCCTGTTTACAAATTGCTACCGAGCTGTACCCCACACAGTATTCCCCTGCTTTGTCCTTGCCGGTAACTTTTGCGCTATTAGTATAATCAATAACAACAACATTATTAAATTCGAGTTCGCCTGCGCTAAGCACGGCAATGAGTACTCCTGCCCATCCACAAAGCTGGACTTTATCCGCAAGCATATATTCATAAAATTCCTTGGCTCTCATCTGCTTTAATAAAGACAAGGTATATCTATCTACTAGCTCTGCCTCCTTATAATCAAAGCCATGATACATATCGGAACTTGCTACTATGAGGCAATTCTTGTCCTTGATTAGATTAGTTATTGCCTGAGCTATATTTTGACAATCCGTAAAGTTAACCTCTCCTAATACTATCGGTACGATTTTAAAGCCTTTCCATATCGACTGTAGAAAGGGGAGTTGAACCTCTAAGGAATGTTCGCTTTCAAATGCTTCAGGGTATGAAATAAATGAAGGAGAAGAAAGCATTAAATTATAAGAGAGTTCCTCGTCAACAGGAATACTGCCTAGGGGAGTCCTGAAAGCGCCCTTGGGCCATAGGGCCGCTCCCTTAAACCCGGCATAATGGCTTGGGGCAAGGATTATAACCGTATCATAATGCCTGTTTTTCACGGCCTTATATCCTGCCGCGGCAATCTTGCCTGAAAATTCATATCCGGCATGCGGAGAAATTAACACTAAAACATCTTCTTTGATATCAGCTGCCTTTGCTTCTGTTAAGAGATTATCTATAAGCCGGGTGAGTTCCCCTCTATCGGCGGGATAAAACCTGCCGCTCACATTCGGTTGTTTTACTTCTTGTGCATCGCAAAAGGAGGAGGAAAATAAAATGAAAAATACAGAACTAAGTAGTAAAATCAATACTTTTGATATTTTCCGCCAAAGGCGGACCTCGCCACAGATAATTCTACCTTGCAGATGAATCCTGTGGCGGGGATTTTTGATTTTCATCCTACTTCCAGATACCTTCAATTTTCTCTCCACATAACTTACATCCGCCTTCGGCGTCTAAATTAACCTCTAAAATAGTATAGCGGTTTCTTTTGATAACTACATTACCGCAATTAGGACAAAAAGTATTTTCAGCGCTGTGGCCTGGAGTGACATTGCCCAGATAAACATATTTTAATCCGCAGTCCAGGGCAATTTTCCTTGCCTTCTGGAGGGTCGAAATTGGCATAGGGCTTAAAGAAAGCAGCTTATACATCGGCCAGAAACGCGAAAAATGTACCGGAACCTCTTCTCCCAAGTTTTCCCTAATCCAAAGGCACATCTTGCTAATTTCCTCCTCGCCGTCATTAAAACCGGGTAAAATTAAATTGGTTATTTCAACCCAAACGCCCTCTTGCTTGAGAATTTTAAGAGTCCTAAGCACTGCCTCCAGGTCTCCCAGGGCAATCTCTCTATAATGCTTCTGGCTAAACCCTTTTAAATCGATATTAGCCGCATCAAGGTATTTACACAATTCCCTTAACGGCTGCTCATTAATAAAACCGTTAGAATGCATGACGTTTCTTATGCCGCTGGCTTTCGCAAGCTTCGCAGACTCAAGCATATATTCATAGAATATCACCGGCTCAGAATAAGTATATGCTATAGTCAAACAACCTGATTCTAATGCTTTTTTTACAAGTTCCTGCGCAGGCAGATAAACTGAATCCACTTCTTCAGGCCTGGCCTGGGATATCTGCCAATTTTGGCAATACGCACATTTAAAATTACAGCCTGCCGTTGCTACGGAAAAAGCAGAACTGGAAGGCAGGAAATGAAATAACGGCTTCTTTTCTATCGGGTCAATATGGACTGCACAAGGCTGAGCATAAACAAGGCTATATAAAATACCTTCAATATTCTCGCGTACCCGGCAAAATCCTCTCTTCCCCGGGGCAATAATACATTGACGAGGACATAATTGACACTGAACACTTTGCTTGTCTAATTTTTGATAATAATAGGCCTCTTTCAAGGGTTGGTGAGAAACGGCCTCCAGGAGATTCTTGCCTGAAGATACGAACAAATCCCCTAAATAAAAACATGCGCCGATTAAGACCAATAATATTATAAAACTTAAAATTAATCGTAAATTAAGGGTTATTTTAGCAAAACACATAATCACGCTTCCTGCATAAACTGGAAAGAAAGGTTATTGACAACGAATGAGTATAATATAGCGCAATACCTTATTTTTGATTTTTGATTTTTGATATTTAATATTTAATGGAGCCACCGGGAATCGAACCCGGAATTTAGCGTTGCGAACGCCATGTTATCCCGTTTAACTATGGCCCCTTTTATTCACTTTAAATAACCGCTCTATTGCCGATATATTTAGGTTAATTTATCACAATTCTTCTTGGTTAGCAAATAAAAACCCCGCCTTTATCGCGGGGTTTAAAATAAGGCCTGCCTTGTAGCAACCGAATAAATATGCCCTTATTTTACTGATTCAGAGCGCATATAAGCGCACGAAAGCATTCGTAACTGCGGATTCACACTACTCGCTGCTTGCGATGGGATGTGACGTAAAATCATGTCTATTTGGACTATACCATCAGAATAAGTAATCATAGCACTGGTATTGGCCAACTTATTGGTAAGAACCTCCATACCCCCCGGTCCCGAATCCCGCC
>JAHJCI010000212.1 GCA_018813085.1 Candidatus Omnitrophota bacterium
AAGACGGCCCTGACCGTGAATTCCTGGCTGACGCCAGGAAAATAAAGAATCTCTGCAGGAAGAAAAAGATTATTTTTTTGGTTAATAACCGGCTGGATATTGTCCAAATAAGCGGCGCTGACGGTTTGCATCTGGGGCAATCGGATTTACCGCTGGCAGAGGCCAGAAAGATCCTGGGAAAATCTAAAATTATCGGCATCAGTTGTCGCAGCTTAAAACAGGCAAAAGAAGCAGAATCCCAGGGTGCCGATTATATTGCAATTGGTCCGGTTTTTCCGTCATTGACCAAGCCGGGGCGAGCTCAAATAAAGCCGGGATTAATAAAAAGTATAATAACTCGAGTAAAAATACCCCTTTTCGTTATAGGGGGGATAAATTACTCGAATATAAATAAATTAATTTCATACGGAGCAAAAAGATTTGCAGTTTGCCGGGCTGTCTGCCGGGGGAAAAACATCCAAAAATCTGCGCGCGCCTTGAGAGGCGTAATTTATAAGGCCTAAAGAGCATGACTCAAATTGTATCGGCAAAAAGAAAAAAATATACTCATCAGCTGCGCTTTATCTCTAAACACGAAGGGCTTAGCCTGGAAACTATACGTACAAGGATAATAACAGGAGAGATAGTAATACCCTGCAATATAAAAAGAAAGATATCCTCGCCATGCGGCATCGGTCGTGGCCTTAGCACTAAGGTAAACGCAAATTTAGGCACATCTTCACAATGTTCTGATTTAAAAAAAGAATTAAAAAAACTGGATACTGCAATAAAATTCGGTGCTGATACTGTCATGGATTTAAGTACCGGTGGAGATTTAAAGAAAATAAGAAAAGAAATAATAAGGCATAGCCCTGTACCGGTAGGCACGGTACCAATATATGAAGCAGCCGTTAATGCCGAAAGAAAATCCGGCTCCTTTCTTAAAATGACTGTGGATGATATATTCAAAGTACTTCGTCAACAGGCTGAGGACGGAGTGGATTTTTTTACAATACATTCCGGAGTTACAAAGAAAAATCTTTCGTATTTGTCCAAAGGCAAAAGGCGCATAACAGGAATTGTAAGTAGGGGGGGAGCCATACTTGCCTGCTGGATGAAAAAACACAATCAAGAAAATCCTTTTTTTAGCCACTTTGACCGTGTTTTGGATATAGCCTACCAATACGATATTACCTTAAGCTTGGGTGACGGATTAAGGCCGGGTTCTATTTTTGACGCAAATGACAATGCGCAAATCGCCGAATTAATCACCTTGGGGAAATTGACAAAGCATGCGCGCAGTAAATTTGTCCAAGTTATGATAGAAGGCCCCGGGCATGTGCGAATGGACAGGATTAAAGAAAACGTAGATCTTGAAAAAAAATTCTGTTTTAAAGCTCCCTTTTACGTATTAGGGCCTCTGGTAACTGACATAGGAAGCGGATATGACCATATTACTTCTGCTATCGGAGGAGCACTTGCAGCAAGCTATGGAGCTGACTTCTTATGCTTTGTTACTCCCTCAGAACACTTGAGGCTTCCTTCGCTGGAAGACGTAAAGGAAGGAGTAATAGCTTCGCGTATTGCTGCTCACAGCGCAGACTTGGTAAAGGGTATTAAATCTGCCATAAACTGGGATAGAAAAATGTCTAGCGCAAGAGGTAAGCGCAATTGGAAGAAACAAATTAAATTATCTTTAGATCCCGATAAATCAATGCGCTACTACGGTAATGGAAAACAACGCCCGGGAGAAGTTTGTACTATGTGCGGTAAATACTGCGCAATAAAATTAAGCGACATCTCCCTTAATGGTAAAACATCCAGGGCGTTAGATAGAAGAAAATTAATGCTGGTCTAATTGCCCGCTAAGTGATTTTATTCTTAAGGCGGGATGCGTCACGCCTGTAGTCTAAAATGATTACGGCGGGACAACGATGCCCGCAGATTTTAAAGTTGCAAATGTGAGGGTAATTCTGCGAGCGTAGTTCAGTGGTAGAACACTAGCTTCCCAAGCTAGATATGGGGGTTCGATTCCCCTCGCTCGCTGATAAAGTTTGTTTGATGCAAATATTAAAGTAAATTATCTGCGGTTCCCTGTCTGCCGGCAGGCAGGGATTCCGCTCACCCGCTTATGGGGCATTACTGACTCTTAAACGCTTAGAAATGAATAAAACTGAATTTTTCGGCCGAAAATCATATTTAGATAC
>JAHJCI010000213.1 GCA_018813085.1 Candidatus Omnitrophota bacterium
AATTTAGAAGCTGAGATGGCTGTTTTGGGTTCGATGCTGCTTGATGAGAAAGCCGTATCCATAGCCATTGAAATGCTGAAGGCGGATTATTTTTATAAGGACAGCCATCGCAAGATATTTGAGGCTATCTGTAATCTTTTTAATGATGCCAAAGCAGTAGACCTGGTAACCGCAAACGAGGAATTAAAAAGGATGGGGATCCTGGAGTCTGTTGGGGGAACAAGCTTGCTTACGGAGCTGGTTAACACCGTCCCTTCGACAATAAATATTTCTCATTATGCACACTTAGTCAAGGAAAAAAGCATCCTGCGTTCTCTGATAAACAATGCCAATCAAATTGCCGGGCTTGCCTATGAATATGAGGGTAACGCAGACGAGGCTTTGGACAGGGCAGAGACACTTATCTTTAATATTCGTGACAGCAGGCGCACCTCAAGCGCCGTACATTTAAAAGAGATTATTCAAACCAGCATTGAGCAAATCGATCAGGCCTATCAGAAAAAGACGCTTGTCAGCGGGTTGCCTACGGGCTTTGCTGATTTAGACCAGAAGACAGCGGGCCTGCATCCTTCAGATTTGATTATCGTTGCCGGACGCCCCTCAATGGGCAAGAGCGCTTTTGCTTTAGGGGTTACTGAGCGTATCGGGGTAGTTAATAAAACGCCCCTGGCATTCTTCAGCCTGGAAATGTCAAAAGAGCAGTTGGTGCAAAGGATGATTTGTGCTCATGCCAGAGTAGATGCACATAAAGTAAGGACAGGTTTTTTTGCGCCTTCGGACTGGCCTAAACTTACTGCAGCAGCGGGGAAATTGTCCGAAGCACCTATTTATGTTGACGATACCCCCGGAATATCGGTAATGGAATTACGCGCGAAGAGCCGCCGCCTGAAAGCGCACCATGATATACAATTTATAGTGTTGGATTATTTACAATTAATGCGAGGCAGGGACAGGATGGAAAACAGGCAGCAGGAGATTTCCGAGATTTCGCGTTCGCTTAAAGCATTGGCGCGCGAGTTGAGCGTACCCCTGCTTGCCATCAGCCAGTTATCGCGTGCGGTAGAAAGCCGGCAGGATCGCAGGCCGCAGCTTTCTGATTTACGCGAATCAGGGGCTATCGAGCAGGATGCAGATTTGGTTATTTTGTTTTTACGTGAGGAATATTATAATCCTACTCCGAGCAATGAGGGGATGGCCGAGGCCATTATCGCTAAGCAAAGGAACGGCCCGGTAGGTTCTGTAAAATTAGCTTTTATTAAAGAGTATGCTCGTTTTGATAACTTGTCCCACCGGGAGGAGTAGAAAATGAATAAAATTTACTCCAGTAGAGGTTTCAGGGTTTTATTTTTGCTTTCTGTTATGGCGTTAATAGTATCGTTTTCTTTATGCCTGCCTTCATCGGCACAGGAAAATTCCGCTAAGGTAACGGATATAGAGATAAACGGCAACCGCTCTATCAGCACTATTACTGTACTTTCGAAGATGAAGACGCGGGTCGGTTCGCTTTATTCCGAGAATATAATTAATGATGATTTGAAAAGGCTCTATCTTTTGGGTTATTTCAGCGATATCGAGATAAGTACCGAGGATTATAAAGACGGAATCAAGGTTATCATCAATGTAACCGAAAGGCCCATAGTGGATGAAGTGAAATTTAACGGATTCCGCCATATACGCATGAAGGAAGAGAAGCTTGTCGAATCGGTCCAGACACGCAAAGGAAGGTACCTGGATTACCCAGCTTTAAATGAAGATGTCTTAGAGCTGGAGAAAATATACGTTAAGAAGGGTTTTCCTAAGAGCCGGGTTGAATATAAAGTCGATATTGATGAAGAGACCAACAAGGCAATTGTCCAGTTTAAGGCCTTGGAAGGAGAGCGAACAAAAATAAAGAGAGTATACGTTAAAGGAAATAATAGATTTCCTGATAAACGGATTTTGAAAATAATAAAGACAAAGCGGGCCTGGCTTTTCGGAGGAGGAATATTAAAAGATGAGGTTCTGGAAGAAGATATAGAAAGGATAAGATCATTTTACCGTATGGAGGGTTTTTCCGACGTAGAGGTAAGCTATGAAGTCAAGGATGATCCCAGGAAGCCCGTTCTATACATAAATATAAACATTCAGGAAGGCAGGCAGTATTTTGTCGGCTCGGTTAACTTTACCGGTAATCAGGTAATTAGCGATGCCGAGATCCGCGATGCGCTTGAATTTTCCCGGCCCAAAGACATATATGCCGCGGATTTACTGGAAAGGGACAGTTTTATTATTCAAGGACTGTATTTTGACCGAGGATATATTATGGCCAATGTTTCAACGGCGACATCTTTGAATCCCCAGACTGAAGCCATAGATATCACTTATGATATAGTCGAAAACGAAATAGCCTATGTCGGTAAAATTAAAGTCAGGGGGAACATAAAAACCAAGGATATAGTTGTGCGCCGTGAAATGAGGCTTTTGCCGGGCGATAAGTTTGACGGAGAGAAGTTAAGGCGCAGCAAGGAGCGCCTGGGTAACCTTGGCTTTTTTGAAGAGGTAAGTTTCGATACTCAATCTAGCGATGTTTCGAATCAGCGCGACCTTGTTGTTGAGGTTAAAGAGTCCAAGACAGGGACTTTTAGTTTCGGCGGAGGCTATTCGACAATCGAAGACTTTATCGGGTTCATAGAGGTTGAGCAGAGGAATTTTGACTGGAGGAATTTTCCATATTTTACAGGGGATGGACAGGATTTAAGGGTACGCCTTGAAGCAGGAACAGTAAGCGAGAATCTCAGCCTGAGTTTTACCGAACCCTGGCTCTTTGATTATCCCGTGTCTTTTGGCTTCGACCTTTACAGATTTTCTCATGAAAGAGAAAGTGATATCGGCTGGGGTTATGACCAAACCAAGACAGGAGGAGATATACGCTTTGGCAAGGAATTAAGCGAATACATAAAGGGGAAGATTGCCTACAGGTATGATCGGATTGATATTGGTGATATTGACCCTATTGCTTCCAATGAGTTACAAAGCGAAGAGGGTAGAAATAATATATCCAGGATTGAGTTGGGCCTGACTTATGACAGCCGGAATAATGTTTTCAGTCCCAGTAAAGGAATACTGGTTAACACAGATTTTAATGTTGCCGGAGGGGCTTTCGGCGGGGATAAAGACTTTTTTCAATTTCACACAGGCGGCTCAAAATATTTTCCTTTATTTAAACAGTCGGTCCTGGAGGTAAGTACCCGGGCCGGCATTGCGGATTCTTTTGACGATGCAACGGATGTCCCGATATACGAACGTTTCTTTGCCGGCGGCGGGTCTTCCATTAGAGGATACGAAGAGAGGATGGTTGGCCCGATTGACGCAGGTTCCAAGAGCCCTCTGGGAGGAAATTCTCTTTTAATCGGTAGTATCGAATATACCTATCCTTTGTTCGATTTTATTCGTTTTGCGACTTTTTATGACGTAGGTAATGTATGGGCGAAAATGAGTGATATCGCAAGCAGCGGTTATAAATCGGGAGTGGGCTTAGGCCTGCGTATAAAAACGCCTATCGGGCCGTTAAAATTAGATTACGGTATCCCTTTAA
>JAHJCI010000214.1 GCA_018813085.1 Candidatus Omnitrophota bacterium
ATTGATGTTATTATTACAGACCATCACCAGCCCCAGAGTGAAATGCCTTCAGCCTGCGCCATAATAAATCCCAAGCAGAGCGATTGCCCTTATCAATATAAACACCTTTCCGGGGTAGGGGTAGTATACAAATTTATTCAGGCATTGACGAATAGTAATTTATGGGAAGAGCTGGACCTGGTCGCTCTTGGCACAATCGCCGATAGCGTGGCATTAACCGGCGAAAATAGAATTATAGCCAGAGAAGGCTTAAGGAAGCTGGCATCTTCCCCGCGCCCGGGAATTCAGGCCCTTATGGATGTTTCCGGAATTAATACGCAGAAGCCGCTTAGAACTTCTTCTGTAAGCTATATTCTGGGCCCGCGCATAAATGCCAGCGGCAGGATAGATACCGCTGATAGCGCTTTAAGATTATTGCTTTCAGAATCTGATAGTGAGGCCAGGGATCTGGCAAAAATACTGAATTTACATAACCGCAAGAGGCAGAAGATAGAAGAGAAGATTTTTAATCAGGCAAAGAATATAATCGATAAAGAAGTTAATTTTAAGGAGCATTGCGTGATTGTCGTCTCAGGGCTTCATTGGCATACCGGAGTTTTAGGCATAGTTGCCTCGCGCCTTAGTGAAAGATTTTATCGCCCGACAATCTTAATTTCCGAAACAGAACAAGGGCTGCATTGTCGCGGCTCAGCCCGTTCTATAAAAGATTTTTCAATATTTGACGCGCTTCTTAATTGTTCAAAGTACCTTGAAAATTTCGGGGGCCATAAGCTTGCTGCGGGCCTAACCATCGCAAAAGAAAATATTCAGGGTTTTCGCAGGGATATAAACAAATTTTCCAGAGAGTTGCTTCTTAAGGAATTGCTCATGCCTTCTATTGAAGTCGATATGGAGATAGGCCTGGGGGACCTGGAAGAAGATTTAATTTACCAGTTAAGGGAATTAGAGCCTTTTGGCTCGGCTAACCCGCAGCCGTTATTTTATACCCGTAATCTCACCTTGCGTCACCAACCGCAGGTTTTAAGCAGGGATACCTTAAAGTTCTGGGCTACCGATTCAAAGTTTACATATCCGGTAATTGCTTTTGGCCTTGGCGGGTTAAAACAGAGGTTGGCCGAATCTGGTTCCTTCAGCCTTCTCTATAATCCTGAGATTGATACCTGGCAGGATAATCACGGCGTGATTTTAAAAGCCAGGGAAATTATCTTCAATTCCCCAGGCGATAGATAAAATAGATACTTAGAGGAGTTTTAAATAAACTTTACTACTTTGCCTTTTTTAAGGCACTTGGTGCAGAGGTAGATGGTTTTCGGCCGGCCGTTAATTTTTATCCTTACTTTATGCAAATTAGGCAGGAACTTGCGTTTATTTACCCGCGTTGTTTTCTTTCCGGTTCCACCTTTTTTCTTGGCCAGACCTTTGCGGCTTAAACTGTTGCCGTGAAGTGCTCCCTTGTTGCATATCCCACATCTTTTTAACATTTTCGTACCCGCCAGTGGTGTTGGTTAGTTATTATTATTTACGGTTAGATCAGTAAAGCTGCTTTCCTAAAGCAGTAGACTTATTTATTAGGAAGGTATTCTAATATACAAAAGCTGCGGGGTCAATAAAAATATTTGTTTTTTTTAAAAAATATGTTATAATACCTATGTTATGCAAAAAACATATATGCCCAAAGAAGAAGATATAAAGAGAGAATGGTATTTGGTTGATGCCAAGGGCCGTATATTAGGCAGGCTTGCAGCGCGTGTGGCATTAGTTCTCAGGGGTAAGCATAAACCGCAATTTACTCCCCATATGGATACCGGGGACAGGGTTATTGTCGTTAATGCTTCCAAAATCAAGGTTACCGGAAAGAAACTTAAACAAAAGGTTTACAGGCGTTATTCAGGCTATCCAGGAGGATTGAAAGAAGTGACTCTGGAAAAACTATTGAAGAACAGGCCAGAGACCGTGTTTAAACTGGCGGTTAAGCGTATGCTTCCCTCAGGTACCTTAGGCAGAAAGATATTCAGTAAGCTGAAGGTATATGCCGGCGAGCATCATCCTCACGCAGGCCAGAGCCCAAAGCCGTTTAATTTTTAACTATTATGGAAAAGAAAACTAAAGAGAGAACAACAGGCAGGCGTAAAGAAGCGGTAGCTTCCGTTAAGCTTAGTCCTGGCGAAGGTCAATTTTTTGTAAACAAGCGTCCGCTGGATAAATATTTTTTACGGGAAACCGACAGAATTATCGTTAAGCAGCCGTTTGTTTTAACCAATACCCTGAACAAATACGATATAATCGCCAATATCAAAGGCGGCGGTTATAGCGGACAAGCAGGCGCCTTACGTTTAGCAATAGCTCGCGCATTAATTTCCATTGATGCGGATTACAAGAAAGTCTTAAAGAAGAACAAGTTACTGACGCGCGACCCGCGAATGAGGGAGCGTAAGAAATACGGGTTGAAAGGAGCACGTAAGCGATTCCAGTGGACTAAGAGGTAATCGTAAAATCTCTGAATTCCGCGAAAGCGCAAATTTCCTTGTCTGTTTATCTTGCTTTATCGAGTGATATAGATAAGCTTTGTAGCGAAATACCGACGAAAAAAACATTGACCCCGTCAGAGATTATGATATGATATTAATATCTCTGACGGGTTTTTTTGTTAAGTGAGGTCACCCCGCCGTTGGCGGGGTTAATTCGCAGACGGCCTACGGCTTATGTCGTTTCACTCCGTAAGTCACCTGCTCATTAAAAATGATAGACGTTGGAATAATTGGAGCCACAGGGTATGCGGGCGAGGAGCTTATTGAAATACTCTTACGGCACCCCGAGGTACGCATTAAGTATCTTGCCGCCAAAATAGAAAAAGCTTCTCCCATAGATGAGATTTTTCCTAAATTCAAGAACAAAATCGATGTCGTCTGTAAGCCGTTTAATCTGCGTTCGGCGCTTTCTAAATCTAAGCTTTTATTCCTGGCTTTGCCTCATACCGTTTCTCTTAAGATAGTCCCGAAATTACTGAAGTCGAATATAAGAATTATCGACTTGAGTGCGGACTACCGCCTGAAAAATATAAAAACTTACGAAAAATTTTATCAAGCTAAGCATAAAGACGGCAAGAATCTTAAAAGCGCTGTATACGGCTTACCTGAAATTTATCGTAACAAAATAAAGAAAGCAAAGCTGATTGCTAATCCCGGCTGCTATCCTACGGCAGCTATTTTGAGCCTGGCGCCTTTACTTGCTTGCGGGGAAATCAATCAGGAAGAGATTTTTATCGATGCCAAGTCAGGAGCTACCGGAGCAGGCAGAAGGGCAGAGATGAAATATTTCTTTTCCGAGATCAATGAGGACATTTTTGCCTATAAAATAAACATGCATCAACATATGCCGGAAATTAATCAGGAATTGTCTAAATTGGCCACAGCGCCGGTCGAGGTAACTTTTGTGCCTCATATGCTTTCGGTTAACCGGGGAATATTAGAGACGATATACGTTAAACAGGATAAAAAATTAAAA
The DNA here is from genome assembly GCA_018813085.1 of Candidatus Omnitrophota bacterium. Classification (GTDB taxonomy): domain Bacteria; phylum Omnitrophota; class Gorgyraeia; order Gygaellales; family JAHJCI01; genus JAHJCI01. Next base: position 3,505 of record JAHJCI010000214.1, read on the forward strand.
CTCGAAAATAAGAAATTGATTGCATTGTATAAGAATTTCTATAAGAAGGAGCCGTTTGTAAGAATAAAGCCGGAAGGGGAATCTGTACACATAAAGGACGTGGCTCATACCAATTTCTGCGACATTTCAATAACGTCTTTTCCTAAGCAGGATTTGGTAATTATTGTTACGGCGATTGATAATCTCGGCAAGGGCGCTGCAGGCCAGGCAGTCCAGAATATGAACATTATGATGGGTTTTCCTGAGCAGATGTCGTTAGCCTAAACTGTAATCTATCCCGAAGCGGAATAAAGTGAAAGAGAACATAAAGAAAATACTCCCTTTAGGCTACAAAGCAAACGGTTTATCCTGTGGTATTAAAAAGTCAGGCAAGCCAGATCTTTGTTTAATCATTTCCCAGAATCCGGCGCAAGCGATAGGGTTATTCACGGCGAATAAAATTACCTCAGGCTCTGTTAAGCTCGCTCAGGCCAACCTAAAGAAATCGCGTCAATTCCGTTCAATAATCGCAAATAGCGGTAATGCTAATTGTTTTAGCATAAACGATTCGTTTCTGATGGCCAAGCAGGTTGTCAAAGAACTATCCAGCCAGCTTAAAATAAAGGCTTCAGAGATTCTCATTGCTTCTACCGGGATTATAGGAAAGAGTTTGCCGGTAGAGCGTATAAAGAAGGCATTGCCTGAATTGATTATGGGCTTAAGTAAGAGCGGTTTACTGAAGTCAGCACAGGCAATTATGACTACGGATACATTTGTCAAGGCCAGTGTGGCTTTGACAAACATTGCAGGCAAGCCCGTTACAGTCTGCGGAATAGCTAAAGGCGCAGGAATGATAGCGCCGAATTTAGGCCTTCCCAAGGCAACAATGCTCTGTTTTATTTTAAGCGATGCCAATATAAGAAGAGATGCCTTAGGAGCTGCCTTGCTTAAGGCGGTAGAGCTTTCTTTTAACTCTATTACCGTAGACGGATGTATGAGTACAAACGACAGCATATTTTTAATGAGCAATTCCTTTGCCGCTAATCCAAGAATTTCCCGGGGGGGCGTAAATTTTGAGAAATTTTCCTGCGCCTTAAATTATGTCTGCCTTGATTTGGCCAAAATGATTGTGAAGGATGCCGAAGGCTCAAGTAAGTTTATCCGTATTCAGGTTAAACAGGCAAAGAATTACGGCGAAGCGAAAAAGGTTGCTTTAAGTATTGCCAATTCCGATTTATTTAAAACAGCTATCTACGGCAAGAGCCGCAACCTGGGAAGAATTGTTGCAGCCGTAGGCGCAAGCGGAGTAGATGTTAAGGAAAGGAAATTACGCATAACTTTAAGTTCTTTATATAAGAAGGATGTTTTCCTAGAGGTAGGGCTTAGCCGCGGTAATGCTCAGGCAACAGTCTATACTTCTGATTTGACTACGGAATATATCAAGATAAATGCAGCATACAGCTAAAGAAACCAGAAATTGCTCTAACCTGGCTTTCCCTAGCAACTGAAAGGAGTAAAGGGGATGGAGGATGCGATAAGAAAATCAGATGTTTTAATCGAGGCGTTGCCTTATATCAAGCGCTTTCACAATAAGATAGCTGTGATAAAATACGGCGGCAGCATCCTTGGAGAAGAAAGAATACGCAATAATGTATTAGAGGATATCGTATTCCTTAGTTTTATAGGGATGAGGGTAATATTGGTGCACGGCGGAGGCCCGAATATAAGCGAGCGCATGCGCAATCAGGGGAAAAAGAGCGAATTTATCGAGGGCATGCGGGTTACCGATAATGAAACCCTGAAGCTGGTTGAAGAGGAATTGAATAAATTAAACGCTATGATTGTACAGGAAATTTCTGATTTAGGAGGCAGGGTTATCGGGTTCAGCGGCAAAGAGGATAGAGTAATTCAGGTAAAGAAAAAGAATGCAGAGATAGACCTTGGCCTGGTGGGAGAGGTCATAGATATAAATAGGGAAATATTGCTGGAAAAATTCAAAAAAAATCAAATTCTGGTTATCTGCCCTATGGGCATAGACATTAAGGATAAAGTTCATAACGTTAATGCCGACGAGGCTGCTTCCTGGATTGCCTCAGCGCTTGATGCGGAAAAGATTGTTTTATTGACAAACGTAAGAGGCATAATGCGCAATTCCGAAGACCCGAATTCGTTTTTGTCTTCTATTACCATGCAGGAGGTAAAAAAGTTGATTAAAGACGATGTCATACAGGAAGGAATGATTCCCAAGGTCGAGGCTTGCGTCTTGGCAATCAATAAAGGAGTTAAGAAGGCGCATATTATCGATGCGCGTATCCCTCATGCCCTGTTGCTTGAAATATTTACCGATTCCGGTATCGGTACGGAAATCTTGAAATAAAATTAAAGATATTTCAAAATTAAAAATTAAAGATAAAAGATTAAAAATGAAGATTAAACATGAAAAAAGAAGAGCTTTTTAAAATTTATAACGACTGTATAATGCCTACATATACCAAGACGCCCTTGGTTTTTATAAAAGGCAAGGGCAGCTATTTATTCGATATACATAATCGTAAATACCTGGATTTTTTCCCTGGCTGGGGAGTGGGAAATTTAGGCCACTGTCATCCTAAGGTAATGACTGCGGTGCGCGACCAGATATCCAAGCTTATTTTTGTTGCCAATAATTTTTACCACATCCCGCAGGCTAAATTAGCAAAGGAACTGCATTTTTGGGTTAACTTTCCTTCAAGGGTATTTTTTTGCAATTCAGGCGCAGAGGCCAATGAGGCAGCAATTAAATTTAGCCGTAAATTCGGTAATGGGCGTTTCGAAATTATTACTTTCCGGAATTCATTTCACGGACGGACACTGGGAGCATTAGCGGCAACCGGACAGGATAAGTACAAGGAAGGATTTTCCCCTTTGCCCGAGGGTTTTAAAACAGTCCCTTTTAATAACCTCCAGGCAGTAGAAGACGCATTGACTGATAAAACAGTAGCAATAATGCTTGAGTTAATTCAAGGGGAAGGCGGTATAAATGTTGCTACGCAGGATTTTGCCAAGGGCCTGCGTAAAATATGCGATGATAAGAAACTACTGCTTATAGTAGATGAGGTACAGACCGGCATAGGCCGGACCGGCTTAATGTTTGCCTGGCAGCATTACGGGATAACCCCCGATATAATCACTTTAGCTAAAAGCCTTGCAGGGGGTTTGCCTATCGGGGTTATGATAGTAAAAAAAGAAATTTCCCAAACCCTGGGGCCCGGTTCCCATGCTTCTACTTTCGGCGGAGGCCCTGTAATTTGTAAAGCAGCCCTGGCTGTATTGAAGGCAATTCATAAAGAAAAACTCTTGAATAAGGCAAAGATGGCAGGTGAATATTTAATTACCGGGCTTAGTTCTTTAAAGGAGAGATTCCCTGTTATTTCCGATATAAGAGGTAAGGGGCTGATGATCGGAGTCCAGCTTAAGGTTGAGGGTAAAGCAGTGGTTGAATGTTGCATGGAAAAGGGCTTATTGATTAATTGTACCCATGATAAGGTATTGCGCTTAATGCCGGCTTTAAGCGTCAGCAAAAAAGAGATTGACCGTGCTTTGTCTATTCTGGGCGAGGCATTAGAAAAAACGGAGCCAGGGGCATGAAAAAGGATTTTATTTCAATAAAAGATTTGACTCAGGAAGAATTAAAAGAAATCTTCGAACTTACGAGTAAGATTAAGCAATCTCCGCATAAATTCAGCACTTCTCTTTCGGGCGAGATAATTGCTTTGATTTTCGAGAAGCCGTCTTGCCGGACCCAGGTTTCGTTCGAGGTGGGCATGTATCAGTTAGGCGGCATGAGCCTGTCCTTAGGCCCGGAACAGATTAAGCTGGGCTTGCGGGAGTCGACTCAGGATATCGCGCGGACTCTCAGCCGCTATGTAAACGGCATTGTTTTACGGACATTCGCGCATAAGAATATATTAAAAATGGCCGAATGCGCAAGTATCCCCGTAATCAATGCATTAACCGATTTACTGCATCCCTGCCAGGCGCTGGCTGATATTTATACCGTAGGAGAGAATTTTAGAAATTTTAAGGATATCACGCTTAGCTTTATCGGCGACGGCAATAATGTCTGCCATTCGCTGCTCTTTGCCTGTTCAAAGATCGGGCTCAATCTTAATATCGCAACGCCTGCTAAATATGCGCCTTCACCGGAGATTGTAAAAGAAGCCCTGGTATTTGCGAAAAAAAGCGGCGCTAAAATAAAATTATTCAACCAGGCAAAGGAAGCGGTCAAGGCGGCGGACGTACTTTATACCGATGTCTGGGCTTCGATGGGCCAGGAGGCTGAAGCGACGGCAAGAAAAAAACAATTTAGTAAGTTTCAGATAAATAAGAAACTCTTGCTTTTAGCAAAAAAGGGATGTCTGGTTATGCATTGCCTTCCCGCGCATCGCGGGGAAGAAATTACGGATGAGGTTATCGATAGCAATAATTCCATAGTCTTTGACCAGGCAGAAAACCGTTTACATGTGCAGAAGGCCATACTTATTAAACTCTTAGGAGACAAAAAATAAGATGAGCAAGGTAATATTAGCTTATTCCGGAGGTTTGGATACAACCTGTGCTTTGCATTGGTTAAAGCAACAGGGATATAGCGTGGTCTGTTTTATGGCTGACCTTGGCCAGGGCCATGACGCCGCAATTGTCAAAGAAAAGGCCCTGGCAGCAGGAGCCCTCAAGGTTTATGTTAAGGACTTAAGAGAGGAGTTCATTCAGGACTTTGTTCTTCCCTCCTTAAAAGCCAATGCTATATATGAGGGTAAATATTTGCTGGCTACGGCCTTGGGACGGCCTTTAATTGCCAAACACCTGGTGGATATCGCGCACCGAGAGAAAGCTAAGTTCGTTGCTCACGGCTCTACAGGTAAAGGCAATGACCAGGTACGTTTTGAAGTTTCGGTAAAGATTCTGGATCCGCAGCTTGAAATTATCGCTCCGGTGAGAATTTGGCAATTTAAATCCCGCGAAGAAGAGATAGAATACGCAAAAAAATATAATTTACCGGTAGATGTAACCAAGAAAAAACCGTATAGCATTGATGAGAATTTATGGGGTGTTAGCATCGAGGCCGGAATCCTGGAAAATTTGTCGGTTGAGCCTCCCGAAAGCGCTTATCAAATTACAAAGAATCCTTCTGCGCACGCCGGTTTCCCCCGCTATCTGGATATATATTTTCAAAAAGGGGTTCCGAAAAAAATTGATGCAAGAGCATATAAGCTTATTGATTTAATCAAGGAATTGAATAATCTGGGCGGGCTATACGGTATAGGCAGAACGGACGTGGTTGAAAACCGGCTTGTAGGGATAAAATCGCGGGAAATTTACGAGGCTCCGGCAGCTACGATACTTTATTCTGCCCATAAAGATTTAGAGGGCCTGGTTTCAGACCGTATGATGCAGCATTTTAAGGAGATGATAAGCCTTAAATACTCAGAGCTCGTATATGACGGCCTCTGGTACTCGCCGCTTAAGGAAGCGCTGGATAAATTTGTAGATGCTACCCAGAAAAACGTTACCGGCAGCATAAAGGTAAAACTTTTTAAGGGCAGCTGTACTGTGGTTGCCCGTAAATCATCCTTTTCGCTTTATAAAAAAGAGATGGCAACCTACGGCAAAGAAGATAAATTTGACAAGAAATTAGCCAAGGGTTTTATTGAAATCTGGGGAATGCCGTATAGAAAATAAAAGATTAAATATTAAAGATGTTTCAAAATAAAAGATTAAAGATAAAAGATTAAAGATAAAGATTAAAATTAAAGATAAAAAATAAAAAGAGGTTAAAATGGCAAAAAAGTTATGGGGTGGCAGATTCGATAAGAAGACCGACCCGCTAGTTGAAGAGTTTACTTCCAGCATATCTTATGATAAAAAATTAGCTTGCTTTGACATAAAGGGCAGTATTGCCCACGCGAAGATGCTGGGGAAATGCAAGATAATTACAAAAAAAGAGAGCGCTATTTTAGTAAAAGGGTTGGAGTCTATAGGAAAGAAGATAGGCAAGGTAAAGTTAAACTCAAAGGCCGAAGATATACACACTGCCATAGCTAATCTTTTAAGAAGCAAAGTAGGAAAGGTAGCGGATAAGCTCCATACAGCCCGCTCCAGAAATGACCAGGTAGTGTTGGACGTAAAGATGTATACTAAGGATGCCATAGATAACCTGATTTGCTTGATTACGTCTTTACAAAAAGCCATAATAAAATTCGCGAATAAGAATTCTAAAATAATTATTCCCGCTTATACACATCTACAGGTAGCCCAGTGCGTGCTTCTAAGTCATCATTTACTGGCCTATGTTGAGATGTTGGCGCGCGATAAGGAAAGATTATCTGACACAAAAAAGAGAACTGATTTTATGCCCCTGGGAAGCTGTGCTTTATCCGGAACAGGCCTCCATATAGATAGAGAGTATGTTAAGAATAATTTAGGCTTCAGTCGCCTGACAGAGAATAGTATTGATGCGGTAAGCGACAGGGATTTTATACTGGAGTTGCTTTCAAACCTCGTTATTATATCAATTCATCTTTCTCGGATGGCCGAAGATTTAATTCTCTGGGCGACTAAAGAATTTAATTTTATCGATATAGATTTTTCTTTTTGTACCGGCTCCAGTATAATGCCGCATAAAAAGAATCCCGACGTCCTGGAATTAATCAGAGCTTCCGTAGGTAAGGTAGGCGGAGATTTTTCGAGTGTTTTAATATTAATGAAGGGGCTGCCGTTGACTTATAATCGCGACCTTCAGCTTGATAAACCTCCGTTATTTAACAGTACGGAAACCATAAACAACATACTGCAGGTATTTACAGAGCTGTTTAAGAATATCAAAATAAATAAAACGGTAATAGCCGAAAAGGTAAGGGATGAATCATTATTTTCCGTAGACATAGTAGAATACCTTATTGAAAAGGGCTCTTCCTACCGCCAAGCTCATGATATAACCGGTAAAATGGTCAAGGATACTTTGGATAAGGGCAGAAAGATATCCGACTTAACGCTAAAGGAATTAAAAAAATATTCTGGAAAGTTCGAGAAGTCAGTTAAATCTATATTGAATGCCTGGGCATCGGTTAGCCGGAAAACTTCCTCGGGAGGTACAGGCCCCCGCGGCGTAAAAAGACAGATAGCTAAATGGAGCAAGAGACTAAATGCATGAGTTTAAATATCGACGTAACCAGCTTTATTGCGAGGGGTTGAAGGTAGAAGAATTAGCCCGCAGGTTTTTAACCCCGCTTTATATTTACAGCAAGAAGACGCTCTTGGATCATTACCTAAAGCTTAAAAAGGCCTTCAGGGCCCTGGATCCTTTAATCTGTTTTTCCGTTAAGGCGAATTCTAATCTTGCGATCCTGAAAACTTTAGTTGATCAGGGAGCTGGCTTGGATATTGTTTCCGGGGGGGAGCTATTCCGCGCATTACGAGTAGGTTGTCCCAGGAAGAAAATTGTTTATGCTTCAGTCGGGAAAACAAACGAAGAGATCAGAGCGGCAATCAATGCCGGAATACTATTTTTTAATGTTGAGTCCCTGCCTGAGTTGGAAAATATAAACCGCATTTCTGGCCTGCTTAGAAAAAGAACCAGGGTTGCCTTAAGGGTAAATCCGGGAATCAGCGCAGGCACGCATAAGTTTATTACAACAGGAGAGAGCACTAATAAGTTCGGCATTGACCTTAGCACCGCTTACGATATTCTGCAAAATCGCAGGTATTTTGTTAATTCAGATATCTGCGGGCTGCATATGCATATCGGTTCGCAAATAACGCAAAGCAGTTCTTTTGTTAAGGCAATTAACAAAATCGTACAATTTATTTACCGCCTTAAGAGAGAAGGCATAGATTTAGAATACCTTAATATTGGAGGAGGCTTGGGTATAATTTATGATAAGGAAACGCCCCAGACAGCCTCAGACTTTTCAAAAAGTGTTTCTCCGGCTTTGCGCAAGACAGGCCAAAAGATTATTCTTGAACCGGGAAGGTTTATTGCCGGCAATGCCGGTATACTTGTTGTAAAGGTACTCTATATAAAGAATACGCCTAAGAAAAAGTTTATCATTATCGACGGGGCAATGAATGATTTGATACGCCCGGCATTGTACGGGGCATATCATAGTATCCTTCCTTTAAAGGTTACGGGTTACGGTGCGCAGGATACCGAGAAGTATGACGTAGTCGGCCCGATTTGCGAAAGCGGGGACTTTTTTGCCGAAGGCCGGATTATGCCCCGTGTCCATGAGGGCGATTTGTTGAGCGTTATGAGTTCCGGAGCTTACGGCTTTAGCATGTCAAGCAACTATAACTCCAGGCTGCGCGCAGCAGAGGTTATGGTGAATAAGAACAAAGCGAGCCTGATAAGAAAAAGAGATACCTGCCAGGATTTAATCAGAAACGAATCTATTCCTAGAATATAATGAGGAAATTGCGCTTTACTAAGATGGTAGCTTCCGGCAATGACTTTGTAGTTATAGACCGGCGTAAAGAGGCCCATATTAAGAGCCCGGCATCTTTAGCGGTTAAAATATGCGACAGGAAATTCGGCGCAGGTGCTGACGGGTTATTGCTTATTGAAGGTTCCGGGAAGGCTGATATAAAAATGCGGATTTTTAACCCTGACGGCTCAGAGCCGGATATGTGCGCTAACGGCGCAAGGTGCGCTGGCCTTTGGGCTAAGTTAGGGAGCTTAAAGATCGAAACCCGGGCCGGCATTATCTTCGCCAGGGTGAATAAAGATAAAGTTAAGATCAAAATGACAGAACCAAAAAATTTAAGCTTAGGTTCCAGGATAAAGTTATGCGGGCGCGCGATAAAAGTCAATTTTATTAATACCGGCGTACCTCATGCGGTAGTTTTTGTTGAGGGGGTTGATGAGATGGATGTTGTCGCTATCGGCAGAAAAATCCGTTTTCATAAAAGATTTCAGCCGCAGGGCGTAAACGTTAATTTTGTTCAGCTTATAGGAGATAGCCTAATCAAATTAAGGACTTACGAGCGCGGGGTAGAGGATGAAACGCTTGCTTGTGGAACCGGTATGGTTGCCTCGGCTTTAATTTACGCCTCAGGCAATATTCCGGGCAATGCAGGCAAGATTAAAGTACATACACAAAGCGGAGAGATTCTTAGTGTTGAATTCCAGAAAAAAAATTCCAGGTTTAAGAATGTTTGGTTGGAGGGTAAGTCCAGCATAGTCTATTCGGGGGTGTATTATGTTTAAGGGCTCATTAGTCGCTATAGTTACTCCGTTTAAAAATGGCCGGGTTGATGAAAAAAAGCTTAGAGAGCTGGTGGAGTTTCAAATTACCAACGGCTCTTCGGGAATTGTGCCTTGCGGCACAACCGGTGAATCGCCGACTTTATCGACGCAAGAGCATGAAAGAGTGATTGAGATAGTAATTGAGGCAGCAGCAAAGAGGGTTCCTGTAATAGCGGGAACAGGCTCAAACAGTACGCAAGAGGCGATAGAATTATCCGTCCATGCAGAGAAAGCCGGAGCCAACGGCCTGCTTCTGGTTTCTCCATATTATAATAAGCCTCCGCAAGAGGGGTTATATTTACATTTTAAGGCGATTGCCAAGGCAGTCAAAGTTCCGATTATCCTTTATAATATTGCCTCGCGTACGGGTATCAATATCGAACCGCAAACTATGGCAAGATTGGCCAACGATTGTAAGAATATTATCGGAGTAAAAGAAGCCTCAGGCAATCTGGACCAGATGTCCAGAATTAAGGCAATATGCGGTGAGAACTTCGATTTAATATCCGGAGATGATTCCCTGACCCTCCCGCTTTTGGCAATCGGCGGAGTCGGCGTAATCTCCGTAGTGGCGAATATTGTCCCCCGCGATACGGCTGAGATGGTCGCGGCTTTCTTAAAGCAGGACCTAAAAAAAGCAGAAGCCCTACACTACAAACTACTGCCTTTAATAAAGGCGATGTTTATAGAAACTAATCCTATCCCGGTTAAGACAGCAATGGGGCTTATGGGTTTATGTCAACCGGAATTGAGACTGCCTTTATCCCCGATCTCAGAAGAGAATCTGGGCAAATTAAAAGAGGCATTGAAAGATTACGGGCTTTTATAAAATTAAAAATTAAAAAT
>JAHJCI010000215.1 GCA_018813085.1 Candidatus Omnitrophota bacterium
ATGCCTCACGCCGATTTTGTCCACCTTCATATTCATACCCAATACAGCCTTCTTGACGGAGCTTGCCGTATTCCTCACCTATTAGCTTTAGCTAAACAGTATAATATGGATTCTCTTGCTATAACAGACCACGGCAATATGTTTGGGGCTATAAATTTTTACCAGGAAGCCCAGAAAGCCGGGATCAAGCCGATTATCGGCTGCGAAGTTTACATAGCACCCGAGAGCCGTTTTGAGAAGTCATTACGCGGAATTGACGAGGCATCTTACCATTTAGTTTTACTGGCACGCGATGAACAAGGCTACAGAAATTTAATGAAACTTGTATCCATAGGTTACCTGGAAGGTTTTTATTACAGGCCGCGTATTGATAAAGATGCTCTTTCTAAATATTCAAATGGGCTAATCGGGATGAGCGCTTGCCTGAAGGGTGAAATACCTTCGTTATTATCGCAGAACCGCTTTAACGATGCCTTAAAGGCATGCGACGACTTTATTCAGATATTAGGTAGGGAAAATTTTTATTTAGAATTACAGGAAAACGGAATTAAAGAACAGGCACAGGTAAATCGCGGATTGGTTAAAGTGTCAGAAGAGTTATCCCTGGGCCTGGTTGCTACCTGTGACGTGCATTATTTATACCAGCAAGATGCCGTAGCTCACGATGCACTGCTTTGCATACAAACTCAAGCGATGCTTGATGACCCCAAGCGGATGAGGTTTGGCTCTTCGGAGTTTTATTTCAGGTCTGCCGAACAGATGCATGAGTTATTCAAGGAAATTCCGCAGGCATTAAAGAACTCGCTTGAGATATCCTGGCGCTGTAACCTGGAATTGGATTTTTCTCAAATTCATCTGCCTAGGTATCAACCTCCAGATAATAAGTCACAGGAAGATTTCCTGCTTGAACTTTGCCGTGAGGGCATCAAGAAAAGGTTTAATGCTATCCCGGATGATATCTATGCCTTGCGCCTGGAACATGAATTAAAGATTATTAAGGAAATGGCTTTTACCAGCTACTTTCTGATTGTATGGGACTTTATTCATTATGCCAAGGAAAACCACATACCCACAGGCCCCGGCCGCGGGTCTGCCGCAGGCAGCCTGGTTAGTTACTTATTAGAAATTACGGATATAGACCCGATAAAATACCAGCTTCTTTTTGAACGTTTTTTAAATCCTGAAAGAAAGGAGTTACCGGACATTGATATTGATTTCTGTTACGCCAGAAGGCCGGAAGTAATAAATTATGTTACCAAGAAATACGGCCAGGAGAATGTTGCCCAGATTATCACTTTTGGAACCATGCAGGCACGTGCAGTTATCAGGGATGTGGGCAGGGTAATGGGCATGAGTTATGCCGACGTTGACAGGATAGCTAAGATGATTCCGCCTGAGCCTAATATTAATCTGAAGGATGCCTTGGAGGCAGAAAATGATTTAAGCCAGCTTTATGAAAGCGATGACCAGGTAAAAAAGCTTATTGAAATTGCCTTGTCATTAGAGGGCCTGTTGCGGCATGCATCAGTACATGCTGCCGGGGTTGTAATTTCCGATTCTTCATTAACTGATTACATGCCTTTATTTAAATCAGGAGATGATCAGATTACTACAGGTTTTAGCATGGATGCAATAGGCAAGATAGGGCTGCTTAAGGTAGATTTTCTCGGACTACGTACTTTAACGGTTATACAGCAAACAATAGATTTGATTCAAAAGAGAAGAGGCAAGGCAATAAACATTGAAGAAATCAATTTATCTGACGAAAAAACTTTCAAGCTGCTTTGCTCTGCGCAGACTATGGGAATTTTTCAATTAGAAAGTTCCGGCATGCGCGACTTATTAAGAAAATTAGAACCGGAATATTTCGAAGATTTAATTGCCCTGCTTGCGCTCTACAGGCCGGGACCTATCGGCTCAGGCATGCTCGATGATTTTATCAGGCGCCGCCACGGCAAGATTGCGGTGCGTTATGACCATGAGAAGCTGGAGCCTATTCTAAAAACAACCCATGGCATTATCGTTTATCAGGAGCAGGTTATGCAGATTGTTTCTGAATTAGGGGGTCTTAGCCTTACTTCTGCCGACCGCTTACGCAGGGCAATGAGTAAAAAAATACCCGAAGTTATGGATCAGGAGAGAAAGAATTTCATTAGTGGCTGCAAAGAAAATAATATTAGCGAGTCAACCGCGAATAAAATATTCGGGCTTATCGAATTTTTCTCAGGATACGGCTTTAATCGCAGCCATTCTGCTGCCTACGCAATGATTTCCTACCGTACTGCATACCTGAAGGCGAATTATCCCGTTGAATTCATGACTGCTTTACTTACTTCCGAAAGGGATAATACCGATAAAATCGTGGAATATGTCAATGAGGCCTCAAGAATGGGCCTTAAGATTTTACCGCCGGATATAAATACCAGCGAAGCAGAATTCAAATCCCTTGATGATAAAAATATTTATTTCGGGCTGTTAGCTATAAAAAACCTGGGAAGCACAGCGATAGAATCAATTGTCCAGGCACGTAGGAAAGCAGGGGAATTTCTGAACATTGAGGATTTTTGCAGCCGGGTTGATTTAAGACTGGTTAACCATAAAGTGACAGAGAGTTTAATTAAAGCCGGAGCCCTGGACTCATTAGGTTTAAACAGGGCTACAATGATGGCAAGCCTGGATAATATACTGAATTTAGCAAACCGTGCTCATAAAGAAAAGGTAAGCGGACAGTTGTCGTTTTTCAGTCTGGGAAACAGCGCCGAAAATACATTTAGGAATCTTTCGGTTATTTCCCATATTAAGGAATGGCCGGAGCCTCAATTACTGGCTTTTGAAAAAGAGATGTTGGGTTTTTATGTGAGCGGACATCCGCTTGCACATTACGCCAGGCAACTGGCACGTTTTCGTTTCTCTTCGCTCTCAGACTTAAAGCACAGGGAAGACGGGCAGGAGATAAAAGTCCTCGGATTAATAGTAAAAATTAAGCATACCGTTACCCGCGCCAAGGGAGAAAAAATGGCGATATTAAAAGTTGAAGATTTAGACGGTGTGGTGGAAGTATTAATTTTTCCTAAAGCATTTAAACTCGTGTCTAAAAATATACAACCTAACTCCATCGTACTTATAAAAGGCAGGTTAAGCCTTAAAGAGGAGACGCCAAAGATCATTGTTAACGACCTGCTTTTATTCGATGATATTTATAATTTGGTTTCAGGAATGAGAATTGATATTTCAGGAATAAGGGAAAACCTTTTCGACAGCCTTAAGGCCAGGCTTTCTGATTCTACGGGGAAAATCCCTGTTTATCTGCATCTCAACTCGCAGGCTCGCTCAAGAGTGCAGCTAGTCGTAGGTGAGGAATTTTTTGTAGTGCCAGATGAAAAATTAGTTGAGGATATTGAGTTATTGTTGGGAGAAGGCAGGGTATCGCTCGTATTTTAAATTAATGTTTCAGCGTAGATTTAGAAGAGGAATAAATTACCGCAGTAAAGATTTAGCCCTCAATAAGAGAGATTTATAAAATTATCCTTGACAAAAAAATAAATTTTAGTACAA
>JAHJCI010000216.1 GCA_018813085.1 Candidatus Omnitrophota bacterium
ATTATTGCAGTCAATCTTCTGATCGGAGATCCTCGAAGGCCAATTTCTGTAAGATAGAAATCGTCAGTATTTAATCTAGTCTAATTTTTAAGGTAGGCAGCAGGAGTTTCAGGGACGTTGCCTAAGGCGCCACCCTGTTGAATTATAACTGATTTGATATAAATCAGTTAAGGAAAGTGCATAGAATTCCCGCCATTTTTACTAACCGCTGTACGCTATACGCTAAACATTTAAATTCCTTAACATTTTGAAACTCTGGTGATATAATTATAACAAAGGAAAATTATGCTTAGCCAATCCAAAAAAAGGTTCAGATTAAGAATCATTATTCCGGCATACCCTGCTTTTAATATTTATTCTTCGATTGCTAAGCAGACTACGGCCTTGGGGCCTGTATGTATAGCAAGCGTTGTCAATGAAATAGAGGGATGGGACGTCGAAATCATTGATGAGAATAATCTAAGGAGGTATGGGCCTAAGGGAGCCTCAGGCGGTGCTGACCACGAGTTTTTACAGTGCCACAGGCCTGCAGATGTCGTTGGATTTTACGGCGGGCTGACAAGCACTATACCACGGCTATATGAAATAGCAGGCTTTTATAAGAAAAAAGGAGTGATAACTATAGCAGGCGGGCAGCATTTTATTGAAGAAAATATAGCTGAAGCATTGAGTTCTAATATTGACTATGTAGTGATTGGTGAGGCAGAAGAGACTATAAAATATCTTATTAAGGCCTTTGAAGGAAAAGAAGATATAGGCCAGGTTGAAGGTATCGCTTACTTAAAAGACGGCAAGGTAACTTTTACTCCCTCAAGAGAGCCGATTACGGATTTTGACAAGTTGCCTACGCCGAATTTCTCCCTGGTGCGTTTTGCAAAAATTAAATTATATCCTGTAGGCAGGATTCGCGGCTGCGGTATGGACTGCGAATTTTGCACTGTCAAAGGAAAAGCTCGCAGCGCTTCTCCCGAGCGGCTGCTTGAGAATATCAGGTTTCTTCTGGAGACCAATGATGCAAGGCATTTTTTTATCGTTGATGACCTATTCGGCCAATATCGGGACGAAACAATACGCTTTTGCAATATGCTCAGAGATTATCAAAGAGAGGTGGGCAGGCGGCTGGATTTTACAGTACAGATCAGGTTGGATAAAGCAAAAGACCCGGAGTTGCTTAAGGCAATGCGTCAGGCCGGAATTAATACGGTGGCTATTGGCTTTGAATCACCGATTGAGGAAGAATTAGAAGCAATGAGAAAACACATTAAGCCTCAGGGCATGATTGATCTTGCGCATGCGTATCATCGCATGGGCTTTTTGGTGCACGGTATGTTTATATTCGGGTATCCTCTTAGAGAAGGAGCAGCAATTAGATTATCCGCCAGTGAACGTATTAAGCGGTTTAGGGATTTTATTAAGAAAGCAAAGATCGATACCTTACAGGTACTCTTACCGGTTCCTTTACCCGGAACAGAGATGCGGCACAGGTTAAAGGACCAGAACAGGATTTATTCAACTCAGGATATCGGGTGGGAATACTATGACGGTAATTTCCCTGTATTTGAACCTGATAAACCATTGACTGCCGATGAAATGCAGGTTTCGATACGTAAAATAATGGGCAGGTTCTACCAATTTCAATATATGTTTATGGTAGGAATACAAATTTTATCCTTTCCAGCCATATTCTTCTTCCTGCATAATATTAATGCAGGATGGAGGAGGTGGTATCGGCCGTGGCGCAATAGTTTAAACCGCTTTGGCGGATGGTTAATCATAAAAGGGTGGACTTCAGAGCTTAAGAAAGGTGTATTTTCTCAAAGATTGAAAAAAGCGCAAAACAGCCTTAATAATAACAAAAAGTAGTAACTTAATTATTACAAACGCCCCTCTTAAGGCAGGAATACTTTTAAGCTGTAACCCACGCTGCTAAAAATAAATAACAATAATTTTAGTTGAAAAAAGCTAATTTAGTTATAGAATTATCTGCTGTAAATAGGCTATAGATAAGGGAGTATCAAGATGAAAGAATTCAACTTTATGGGTTGCGTAGAAATCAGAGAACTCTTAGGCAAGAGTGCTGATAACGAGCAGGAGCTGATGGAGCTTATCGAAGAGGTGCCTGTAGACTCGATCTATTACCATACCCATAGTTATTTCCTAAGGCATTTTTATATTACGGGCCCCTATCCCAATGATTTTGCTAATTGGGCGGCAATCCAGGTAAGAGACAGGGTGCTCGGTGAGAAGTTGGGCATACTTACTCCTTCAAGCGAAAAAGACCTGGAAGACATCAGGTCTGAATTGATAGAAATTATTGATAACCATCTTTCCTCTATCAAGATTGTGCCTGGCGTTGTTTATGGCCAAGCGTTTTATTTTATGCAGTCTAAAATTATCGAAGTTCCTACGGGCCCCTCAGTCTCTAATTTAGATGAATTCTACCAGGCGCTTAAAACCGTAGATGCCAGCGCTATTTATAACCATGTTTTTGAGGCAAGGCTTCGGGACAGAAGAGGAAGAAGTGATTTTTCAATTTGGCTTGATGAGGTGCTGCAGAGGAAAGAGCTGGCGGATAAATTCGAAAAAATAGACAGTTATATGTATAGCCTTGAAGGCTTAAGAACTAAGTTGATTGAATTGTGCAAACAAGAAGTTGAAAAATGAGCAATAAGAATAATATTACACTGGATTCTTACAGGGAGATAGCGCCTAAGGGAACCATAGACTTGGCATATTGCCTTGCTGAGCATTTAAAGGGAAAATCCATTTTACACGTTAACTCAACCAAGCTCGGCGGAGGAGTCGCGGAAATGCTGCTTCGCCTGATTCCCATGTTTAATGACCTGGGTTTGAAGAGCCGTTGGGAAGTTATAGCAGGGACTCCGCTGTTTTATCAGACAACCAAGAGTTTTCATAATGCATTGCAAGGGCAGGCTCAGGCTATCAGCAAGGAAATGTACGATGAGTACATTAAGGTCAACCAGCAAAATATTGAAAAAATTCCGCTTGAAGCTGATTTAGCGGTTATTCATGACCCTCAGCCGGCAGGTTTCATATTAAAGAAGCCCAAGTTAGCCAAGTGGCTATGGCGCTGCCACATAGATATCTCCCGGCCGCAGAGGAAGGTCTGGAATTTTTTGAAGAGCTATGTATCCAAGTACGACGGCGCTATTTTTTCCCTGCCCAGCTTTGCTCAAAAGCTCGATATTCCGCAGTTCCTTATTTATCCTTCAATTGACCCCTTAAGCGATAAGAATAGAGAGCTAAGCAGTGAAGAAATAAACAGTGTTTTAAATAAGTACGGCATTCCGCAAGATAAGCCTATTATTTTACAGGTCTCGCGTTTTGACAGGTTCAAAGACCCTATAGGGGTAATAGAGGCCTATAAGCTGGCAAAAAAATACAATGATTGTTATTTAATCCTTGCTGGCGGAAGCGCTACGGATGACCCTGAGGGCTTGCAGGTTTTAAATGAGGTGAGGCAGGCAGCAGATACTGATAAGGATATTTTTCTTTTAGATTTGCCTCCTGATGCGAACATAGAAATCAATGCCCTGCAGAGGATAGCTACGATAATCCTGCAAAAGTCGACAAAAGAGGGTTTTGGGCTTACCGTTGCAGAAGCAATGTGGAAAGGCAAGCCCGTAATCGGAGGAGCTGTAGGAGGCATAGTTGTTCAGATTATTTATGGCCAGACCGGCTTTACGGTTAACTCGGTTGAAGGCTGCGCCAATAGAATACGTTTTTTATTGAATAACACGGAAGTTGTAACAGAGCTCGGCAAGAGAGCCAAAGAATACGCCCGCAGAAATTTTCTAATCACAAGGCACCTTTGTGATTATTTAGCCTTAATAGACTATCTGCTTAGTAAATAATTAAGCTGGGGGACGTTCCCCAAGGCGACACTCTGTTGAATTATAACTGGTTTACATTAAATCAGTTAGGAAAAGCCTAGAATTCCCCCCCCATTTTCAGCAACCACTATCCAATTTACGCTAAAGGCTAGATATTGAAATCACTTTACCATATTGGGATTGGGGTGGTATAATCAAGAAGAGGAGGGATTATAAAATGAAAAAGATTTTGATCGTAGATGATGACAGGGATATCCTGGATATTACCAAAAAGATATTAACCAGGGAAAACTTCCAGGTGCTCACCGCAGCAACCGGAGAAATGGCAGTAGATATTTGCCAAACTGACCAGCCGGACCTTGTTTTACTGGATATAGCTATACCTGACATCGACGGTTACGCTGCCTGTGAGAAGATAAGAAAAAATAATAAGACCAGGGACATACCCGTACTTTTCCTGACCGGAAAGGAATTATTGCCGCAGGGTATAGATAAACATTGCCATGAGCTGAATGCAGCAGGATATATCTCTAAGCCTTTTGAGATAAAAGAGTTATTAGAAAAGATAAGAGAGATCCTGGGCCCAAATGAATAGTATTCAGGGCGTTCCCATGGTGATGCTCTATTTTAATACCCCGGACATCCGCACTATTCGATTTTTGAAGGAAGAAGGGTAATCTGCGCTGACAGCTCCTGGAATCCAGGAGGAAGCAAAATAATGGCAAGCATAGCCGTTAAAGGGGAGCCTGTCATCGTAGAGATAGCCCTGCAATAAAATAGCTCACTTGGGGTATTCCTTCAGGCGAGACTTCGATTCATTCCTGCTGCAGCCTTATAAGAAAACGCTTTCAAAACGCCTCCATCCGTACTTATTATCTCGAAATTACTGTGCTATAATTAAATTAGAGGAGTAGGTTCGGATGATAGAAATTGAAGAAAAGTTTAAAATTCTTTTGGTTGACGATGAGCCTGATTTCATAGAGCCTATGGCCTTTTGGATGAGGGCAAACGGATATCTGGTGTCAATTGCTTCAAGCGGCAGGCAAGCCCTGCAGATGATTGAGGATAATCCGCCCGATATGGTTTTTCTGGATATCAGGATGCCGGTTATGGACGGTATTGAGACATTAAGGCATATCAGAGAATTCGACCAGAAACTCCCCGTTATTATTGTTACCGCCTATCCTACGATCGAGTATTTTTCCAAGACGCAGGAACTTAATGTTTCCGGTTTTTTTGATAAAGACGGCGATTTTGAGGAGCTGCGGAATGTGGTTAACCTTACCCTTAATACCTATAAAAAACTCTGGAATAAATAGCCCTCCCAGGCCTGCCTTAAGGCAAGCACCCGCTTGATTGCGAATAACCTATAATAAATTAGTTAGAGCATAGCCATAAAATCTCTCTCTAAAATTCCCTGTCATTTTTAGATTCTGGTGGTATAATTAGTCAAAAATTAGAAAGGAGAGAGTATGAATGCTTTTATCTGGGCTTTGTTAGCTGCTTCTATTTGGGGTATCGTGCCTTTATTGGAAAAACTGGGATTAGCAAAGGTAGAGCCTTTAGTGGGAGTATTTTACAGGTCTCTTGGAGTAGTAGTCGGGCTGCTTTTGCTGGGTGCGTTTATGCTCAAGCCTCAGCAGATTAAAGCAATAGATTTACGCTCTGCGGGCTTTCTTATTTTGGGAGGTTTTCTTGCCAGTATCTTAGCTCAAATTTGTTTTTACAACAGTTTGAAAATCGGAGAGGTTTCAAGGGTGGTTCCTATATCAGGAAGTTATCCGCTGATAGCGTTTATGCTGGGAATGTTAATTTTAGGAGAATCGGTAAGCCTTATTAAGGCAGCCGGGGCATTATTGATAGTGCTGGGAATATGGGCACTTAAAATGGGCTAGTATCTCTAGCCAGGAAAACATAATTAAATAATATTTAACAGGTGTATAAAAATGATGAAAATTTTTAAAATAATATTCACAAGCTTGATTATTCTCTTATTTATAGGGATGGCCGGAATTTTTATATTCCTGCAGACTTTTGATGCAAACCGTTTTAAGCCTCAGATTATATCCGCTGCCAGAGATGCCTTAGGCAGGGCAGTTGATTTTGATGATATAGCGCTTAGGCTCTCTTTAAGCAAAGGGCTTGAGCTTAGCCTGAAGCAATTAAGGATAAGCGATAGTACGGGTTTTCAAAATAAGGATTTCTTAAGAGTTGATAGTATCTCCTTAGGCGTTGAGGTAATGCCGCTCTTAAAGAAGAGGCAGATACTGGTTTCAAGTATTAATATTAATTCTCCTGAGTGTATTATTATCCGCCGGGAAGACGGGTTGTTCAATCTGCAGGATTTAGGAAAATCAGCCTCCTTTAAACAGGGCTCTGCGGATTCTTCAGGAACCATAGTTGCTGTACAGGCTGCAGCAGGCATACCCTTAGTTTTTGCTAAAACGATTCTCCTATCGGGCGGCAAAGTAACCTATATTGACAGGCTGCTTGAACCAGAATTTATTTTAGATATTTCGCAATTACGGCTTAGAATCGAAGATTTTTCCTTAAAAGATACTTTTGCTTTCATTATAGAGGGCTCTGTTTTTAGCGAGCAGAATAATCTTCGCGTAGAAGGTAAAATCCGTTTAGACCTTGCAGGCAGTAAGGTTAGTTTAAGCGATTTAACGATAACAACTGATTTATCTGATTTATCTCTGGCACGGCTGGAATCTTCTCTGGCGATGCTAAAAGGCGTAGAGTTACCGGAGCAACTGGGGGGAAGAATTAATGCCAGCATTACCAAGATAGAGGTAACGAGAGAAGGCCTTGCGCCATTTAACATCAGCGTTGAGTTAAGTGCAGGATTAGTCAAATATAAGCAGCTTGCGCGGGCATTCAGCCCTATAGAAGCAGAGTTTAAAATAACAGAATCAAGGATACGCATCAGGCAGTTATCGCTAGGCCTGGATAAGGGCATGATAGAGGTAGGAGGAGAGCTGGATGATTATACCGCTGCGCAGCAATTCAATTTTAAAGCGGATATTCAAGACCTTGATTTGGCAAAGATTTTTGATCAAAAGGCGCAACCCGTAAAAATAGAGGGGCTTTTTGCCGCAGATTTTACAGCGCAAGGCAGCGGATTTACTTTAGAGAGCCTGAAGGAATCTTTGCTGGGGGAGGGTAGCCTAGAGATTAAAAAGGGTAAGCTTTTAGATATAAACGTATTGAAGATTGTACTTAGCAAGATTTCCATGATTCCCAACCTGGTTGAGAAAATCCAGGCAAACCTTCCTGAACGCTACAAAGAAAAATTAAAACAGAAAGATACCGTAATAACAAAGGCAAAGGCAAGCTTGGCCGTAGCTAATGGTATAGCTATGCTGGAGGAGGTAGGGGTTGAGGCCGAAGGGTTTATTTTCTCCGGCAGAGGCAAGGCTGATTTCAGCGGGCAGTTTTCCTTAGCAGGTTCATTCTTTATTCCTGCTGACCTGGCCGCAAGCATGGTTAAAGCAGTCCCTGAGTTGCAATACCTCTTGGAGGAAACAGGAGAAATCCGTATTCCTTTACAAGCTGCAGGTAAGGCCGGAGATATAAAATTCAGCGTTGATTTAGAGTACATCACAGGAAAGATTATCAAGAAGAAGGCAAGTGAGGAACTCGGTAAGGCCCTGGATAAGGTATTTAACAGAAAATCACAGCCTGAAGAGGAGCCTGATTCAGATACGGCAGATACAGATACCCCCCCGGCAAAGCAGGAAAAATCGCTTGAGCAAGAACTTATTGAGAATGTCTTTGACCTTATTTTTAAATGATAGGGTTGCCTGAGGATAAAAGCGTCACCTAAACACAGGGCCTGGTCTGCGATTTGTCCGATGTGAACGCTGCAGCAGAAGATTTACAACGCCTCCCCCAATAATAAGAAAAAATTAAATAGAACCCCTTAAGAAAGACTCAAAATTATTAAAAAAAGCTTGACAAATGATACTAATATGGTATCATTTAATAAGCAAGGAGGTGAAGTTATGAAAACAAGAGCCAGGTATATGTTGAGGCCGGTTGCACATTGTTCCGAAGGTTGCTGTATATTGTCCCGGGTATGATATTAAACTGCCGATTTTTATTTATTTCGCTTAATAGGGAGCCAGAGGATGAAAATTCTTTTAGGAATACTGATTGGCGCAGGCATAGGTTATGCAATAGGCTTTGTTGCAAGATGCACTCAAGGAATATGCCCCTTAACAAGCAATCCCGTCATATTATCTCTAGTAGGCGCGTTATTGGGCGCGATGCTAGCCGCAGGTAAGTAGTAATTCTTGCATAAAATTTAGATTTTCCCTGTAACCCCGTTAGAGAATTTCGTTCTCTAACGGGGTAAATCTTTTGTCATTTAATGATCAGCATGGTATAATTACTAAAAGGGAGTTTTATGAAAATAAATGCAGGAAAAATTATCCCGTTTCTTTTAATAGTATGGGTGTTTTGGATAGGTTACCAGATTTTAACGAAGTCAGAATCAGCAAGCATGCTCCTTGAGCAAAAAATCGAAGAATCCAAGAGTACGAGCTTTAATATATTATTAGAAAAAATGCGGCAAGGATACGAATTCCAGGAAGTTATAGCCGGAGGGCATACTTATTTTATCGGCCGGGCAATTGTAAAATCAAAATCGCTGGAAAGGTTTCTTGCATTTCATCTTGGCAAGCCGCGGCTGGGCATAAGCCATAGATTTACTTCGCAAGAAAACATCAGGGAACTGGATGCCTGTATTTACGTAGATTATATCGATTTATTCCCCCTGGGTTATTTCAAAGCAGGCATTTCCTATGTCTTGACAATAGAATGGTAATAAATTTTATCTTTAAATAATTACCAGCAGTCCGCTTTTAGAAAAAACTTACTAAAAATAGCTTTAATTTAAAAAATTATTAAA
>JAHJCI010000020.1 GCA_018813085.1 Candidatus Omnitrophota bacterium
AAGCTATGGATTCCGCAAAAAAGCATTTTATGAAGTTCAAGTACGTTATGGACATAATAGAATTTATCCCTGCTCAACAGATCCCTCAGGTTATCAAAAACTGCCAGTTGTTAGTAAATGCTTCACCGGTAGGCATGAAAGAAGGGGATGGCAGTATAATCGATAAGAATTTGTTGCATAATAGCCTATCCGTATATGATCTCGTCTATAATAGAGATACACAACTTATCAAGGACGCCAGAGCTTCGAGATTGCGGCAGCATAGCGGCTTAGGCATGCTCCTGCACCAGGGTGTTGAGGCTTTTGAGAAATGGACTAACAGGTCTGCTTCGATGATGACGGTTATTACGATGAAGGACGCTTTATTAGAGGAACTAAAAAGTGCCGGAATCAATAATTAAGATATTTGTTTTTTTCTTTGGCTCTATCGTAGGCAGTTTTCTGAACGTATGTATATACAGGTTGCCTCTGGAGAAATCCATAGTTAAGCCGCGCTCTTATTGCCCGCACTGCAATAAAACAATTCCCTGGTACGATAATATCCCTTTTATAAGCTATCTTATCCTTAGGGGTAAGTGCCGTTCATGCAAGCAGCGAATTTCCCTGCGTTATTTTCTGGTAGAGCTGCTCTCTGCAGGCATATTCTTATTTTTTTATTTACGTTTCGGCGCAGGGTTTAATTTTGCTTTCTATACACTTTTTGCCTGCCTTTTAATAGTTGCTACTTTCGTTGACATTGCCCACCGTATCATACCCGATGAGGTGTCCCTTGGGGGTGCCGTAGTAGGGCTGTTTTTAAGCAGTTTAAGGGGATTGAGTGTTTCGCCGCTTCATTTCAATTATTCCTTTCTTCAGGGCTCTTTGCTCGGCATAATTGCCGGCGCAGGGATTATTTATTTGACGGGCAAGATTTTTGATTTAATATATTTTAAGCTTCTAAAAAAAGGCCCGGTAGACGGGGAAACCGAATCTATGGGGGGCGGAGACGTAAAATTGCTGGCAATGATCGGCGCATTCCTGGGCGCGAAGGCGGCAATACTTACCTTTTTCCTGGCTCCTTTTTTCGGGGCAATTATCGGAATCCTAAACCTTCTTATAAAAAAGCAGCACACCATTCCTTATGGCCCGTTTTTATCCTTGGCGGCATTTATTAGTTTATTCTATGCTGATCAAATCATTAGATTGATATTCTTGAAATGAACCCCGTAAGAATTCACGAAAACGGGATTCTTAAGCGACTATTTCTAACTGGATGAAGCTTCAGGGCCGGGAACTTTCTATTTCAAAAAAAATAGGAAAGGCGATTACGGATTATAAGATGTTTTCTGAAGGGGACCGCATTGCCGTGGGGGTTTCCGGAGGAAAAGACAGCTTAAGCCTGCTTCATTTTTTACACAGGCGCCAGGCATTCACGCCGCTTGAGTACAGTATTCTCGCCGTGCATATTGATTTAGGCGATTCTTCATTAAGCCTGAAGAAGCTGGAGGCTTATTTTAAGAATCGCGGCTTTAAATACACGGTAAGAAAACTCAGGATTCCTGTCAAGGATAAAACCTGTTTCTGGTGTTCCTGGAACAGGAGAAAGATGCTCTTTGAAACCGCAGCAAAATATAAATGCAATAAAGTAGCATTGGGACATCATTTAGACGACATTGTGCAGACGATTCTATTAAACCTGTTTTTTAAGGGAGAGATTTCGGCAATGTCTCCTAAGCAAAAGTTATTCAAGGGGGCATTAACTATAATCCGGCCGCTGGCTTATCTACAAGAAAAAGAAATTGCCAGTTTCGCACGCCAGCAGAAGTTGCCTCTTTTTCAATACAGGTGCCCGAATTCTCTGACTTCCAAGCGCAGAAAAATCGGCGGGATAATCAGCGACCTTGAGAAATCCTGTCCTAGCGTTAAGACCAATATTTTTAGAAGTATAAAAAGGATCAGGAAAGAATATTTACTATAGGAGGGCTTTGGCTATGGACGCAGAGAGAAGCCATCCCGGGATGGCGGCAGTATTATCGTTTATTTTTAACGGCCTAGGCCAGATTTATAACGGCCAGATTAAAAAAGGCCTGGCAATTATCTTTTTTTCATCTCTGGCTATGTTTATCTTTATCGCCGGGGCGATATTAATCGGTTTCTGGATTTTTGGTAAAGTAGCGGCTGACGGGCAGATTATCACCGGCTCGCTGCTTTTAATCTCAGGGCTGATTTTTATCTGTTTCTTTGGCATCTGGAGTATTTTCGACGCCTACAACTTCGCCAAAAAACCCTAATTTAAGAATTTAAGGGAGACACCCCTGCCTTGCCGAAGCTTTAGCGCAGGCAGGCTTTCAGCCTCAGCCGAAGGCTAATCCGTCTACGGCTGAGATGGGGAAAGTGTCCACTTGAAAAATAAAGGAGGCCTATTATGCCTAAAATCTTAGTTACTTATTATTCGCGTACCGGAAATACTAAAAAGATGGCTGAGGAAATAGTAAAAGGCGTAAGCAAAGAGAAAGTTCCCGTAGAATTAAAAAAGATTGAAGAGATTAATGCAGGCGATTTACTGAAGTATGATTCTATAATTATCGGCTCTCCCACTTATTATGGCAGCATGGCCGCTGGCATTAAGCAACTTCTTGACGATTCAGTAAAGTTCCACGGAAAGCTGGAAGGTAAGGTAGGCGGCGCATTTGCCTCTAGTGCTAATATAGCAGGCGGCAATGAAACTACAATTTTGGACATAATAAATGCATTGCTTATACACGGGATGATAATTCAGGGTGATTCTAAGGGAGACCATTACGGCCCGGTTGCGATTGGTGCTGCTGATAGCAGGGCAATCAAGGAATGCCAGCGTTTTGGAGAGCGTACGGGGAGACTGGTTAAGAAACTTTTCTAACCTTTTATTGATTATCTACCTAAAAGATGAATATCGTTATATTTATTACCTGTACCAATAACAGGCAGGCCAAAAAGATTGCCAAAGAGCTGCTGAAAGAAAGATTGGTTGCTTGTGTGAATATCGTCGATAAAATTGATTCTTTTTTTTGGTGGCAGGGTAAGGTTGATTCGGCTAGAGAAGTATTATTAATCGCTAAATCAAAAAAAACCCTGATGCCCGGGATTATCAGGCAGGTTAAATTGTTGCACAGTTATCAGGTTCCGGAAGTTATTGCTTTGCCTATTATAGCCGGTAATAAAGATTATATAAAATGGATTAATCAATCCTGTCAGGTGAGTCCTTAGGCAGGAGAAGGAAGGGATGGTTAGTAAATAATGAACCTCTCCGGCAGTCCTTTTGATTTTATTTTAGCATTTTTCGGAGGAATCTTAATTAGTTTTACGCCCTGCATATACCCTTTATTGCCAATAACCGTTGCTTACATCGGAGCAAACAGCGTAGAATCCAGGCTAAAAGGATTTGCCTTAAGCCTGATTTACGTTACAGGAATCAGCGTAACCTATGCCCTTATGGGCTTACTTGCCGTATTAACCGGAACGATATTTGGGCAGATCAGCAGCTTGCCTCTGGTGCGTATGTTTGCTGGCCTGATTATTATCTTATTCGGCTTTGCTTTCTGGTTTGGCTGGAGCTATAAACTGCCGTTTTTAAAGTCTGCAAAAATCAGGAAGTCGGGTAATTATTTTTCCTGTTTTATCTTTGGGCTTAGTTCGGGATTAGTAATAGGGCCATGTACCGCACCGGCCTTAGGCTCGATACTTACGTTTGTGGCTACAACGCGTAATTTCGTATACGGAATATTTATCCTGGTCAGTTTTGCCTATGGCATGGGGCTCTTGCTTATTATTGCCGGTACGTTTAGTTCTATTCTGGTGACTATCCCGAAAACAGGGCGCTGGCTTCAGGTGATAAAGAGAATCGCAGCAGTTATATTGATTGCAGCAGGCATTTACATTGTTTCTTCTGCTTTAGCCG
>JAHJCI010000217.1 GCA_018813085.1 Candidatus Omnitrophota bacterium
ATATTCATATTTGATATTTGACTTTTGATATTTGATATTTCATAAATTCTTTACCACCAAATCCCCTGCCTGGGAAGTCGAATACCCCATCTTTCCGGCTCCCAGAGATTTTAACTTTGACTGCACAACTTTAATTACGGAATTCTCAACTGCCTCTGCGGCCATTTTCTCTCCTAAAGCCTCAAGCATCATAGAGAGCGCACAAATAGCAGCCAGAGGGTTGATGGTATTCTTTCCTGTATACTTCGGTGCCGACCCGCCGATAGGCTCGAACATCGATACTCCCGCGGGGTTGATATTGCCGCCTGCTGCAATACCCATACCGCCCTGAATCATTGCGCCTAAATCAGTGATGATATCTCCAAACATGTTATCCGTAACAATTACGTCAAACCATTCAGGATTCTTAACAAACCACATAGTTGTAGCATCGACGTGTGCATAAGCAGTCTTAATATCGGGAAATTCTCTGGCAACTTCATCAAAAGTCCTCTGCCACAAATCCCAGGCATAAGTCAAAACATTAGTCTTGCCGCAAAGCGTCAGCCTCTTATGCTTATTGCGCTCCCTGCAATATTGGAAAGCATAGCGAATACAGCGCTCAACCCCCATGCGCGTATTATAAGAAATCTGAATCGCTACCTCGTCTTTGCTGCCTTTATCCTTAAACTCCCCCATACCCTTATAGAGCCCTTCTGAATTTTCGCGCACAACTACAAAATCAACATCTTCCGCCTTCTTGTCTTTAAGGGGGCAGAAAGCGGCATTATAAAGTTTCACCGGGCGCAGATTTATATATTGGTCCAAAGAAAACCTTATCTTTAAAAGTATTCCTGTCTCGAGGATACCCGGCTTGACATCAGGATGTCCGATAGCCCCCAGATAGATGGCTGAATATTGCTTTAATTCCTCTATATCTATGTCCTCTACGGTCTTGCCTGTTTTAAGATAGCGCTCGCCGCCGAAATCAAATATTTTTGTCTGGTATTTAAAATTGTATTTTTTGCTAACTGCTTCTAATACCTTCAGGCCTTCCCTGGCTACCTCTGGGCCGGTTCCGTCACCGGGAATTACGGCAATTTTGTAAGCTTTGTCCATTCGATTAAACCTCCGGCTTTTATTATATCTTGAAGAAATTCGGGGAAAGGATGTGTTTTAAGCATTTTACCCCGGCTCAAGTTTCTGATTATACCATCCTTTAGATTTATTTCCAAGGTCTCATTATTTCTGACAATACTGTCGATATTCGTGCATTCCAGAAAAGGCAAACCGATATTAATTGCATTCCTGAAAAATATTGCCGCGAAGCTCTCGGCAACAACGGCTTTTATGCCGCAACCCTTAATCGCAAGGGGCGCATGTTCGCGCGAAGAACCACAGCCGAAATTCTTTCCGGCAACGATAATATCTCCTGCTTTTACTGCCTTGCTAAACCCCGGCCTGATTGTTTCCATGCAATGGCTGCCCAGTTCTCTGGAATTCGTAGAGACCAGGTATTTTGCGGCAATTATGTCATCAGTATTAACGTCGTTTCCGAATTTATGAACTCTACCTTTAATAATCATAATTTTATAAATATTTTCTACCATACCGTAACCATGACCGAATGAACAACCCTTGCTGCTATTAGAGCGCTTCAGGATCAGTAATTCTCCCCTTTATAGCTGAAGCAGCTGCAACTGCCGGGCCTGCTAAATAGACGAAAGACTCGGGATGGCCCATACGCCCTATAAAATTCCTGTTTGTGGTAGCCAGGCATTTCTCGCCCTTGGCTAATATGCCCATGTGTCCGCCCAGGCAAGGCCCGCAAGTCGGAGTAGAAAATACCCCGCCTGCCTTAATAAAAATGTCTACCAGCCCCTCATCTACTGCCTGAAGATATATTTTCTGAGTGGCGGGAATTACAATCAGCCTTAATCCTCTCCTGGCCTTACGCCCTTTTAAGATTCCAGCTGCAATCCTTAAATCTGAAATCCTCCCGTTTGTGCAAGAGCCGATAACAACCTGATCCAGAATAACCTGCCTTAACCTGCTTGCCGGTTTAACATTGCTGGGTAAATGCGGACAAGCAACCTGAGCCTGGAGTTTGGAAACATCCCATTCATAAACCTTATCGTAGTGTGCATTTTTATCTGACTTATAAAACTTGCCCTTGCCTGCTGTATATTTCTTTGTAATTTCGTCCGCTTCGATAATACCGCAACGCGCACCGGCCTCAATAGCCATATTTGACATGGCAAACCTCTCATCCATTCCCAGTTTGCGGATAACCGGGCCTGAAAATTCCATTGCTTTATATAATGCTCCGTCTACGCCTATCTTTGAGATTGTATAAAGAATTAAATCCTTGCCTGTAACCCATTTCTTAAGCTTGCCTTTGTATATAAATTTTAGAGAATCAGGAACTTTAAACCAGCATTTCCCGTCAACAAAAGCGCGCGCTAAATCAGTTGAGCCGACTCCCGTAGAATAACAGCCTAATGCTCCGTAAGTGCAGGTATGCGAGTCTGCGCCAATAACCAAATCACCGGGCGCAACCAGCCGCAACTCAGGAAGCAGGACATGCTAGATGCCCATAGATCCTACTTCAAAATAGTTCTTTATTTTATATTCCCTGGCGAAATTTGCCAGCAGCTTACACTGATTTGCGCTTCTTAAATCCTTTGCCGGAGCAAAGTGGTCCGGCACAAGAACAATCTTATTCCTGTTGAATACCTTCTTAATACCCAGCTTCTTAAATTGTTCGATTGCCAGAGGTGCGGTAATATCATTGCCCAGCGCTAAATCAATCTTTGCTTCAATAAATTCACCGGGGCCGATTTTCTTCCCCTTCGTATGGGCTGATAATATTTTCTCGGAAATTGTATAAGGCATTTTAGATATCGGGTGATGCCTGCTTTAGTTTTAATTATCTCTTAAACTTCTTTACAAGCAGGGTGGCATTATGTCCGCCAAAACCCAGAGAATTGGAAATTGCCGCTCTAACTTCGGCCTTGCGGGCAGTATTGGGGACATAATCCAGGTCGCAATCGGGGTCAGGATATTCGTAATTTATGGTAGGAGAAACTAAATTATTCTTAATTGTAAGGCAGCTGACAACAAATTCAACGCCACCGGCTGCGCCCAAAAGATGCCCAACCATTGACTTGGTGGAACTAACCATAACCTTTTTGGCGTGAGCACCAAAGGACTTTTTTATAGCCATTGTTTCAATTTTATCATTAAGCTTGGTCGACGTTCCGTGAGCATTGATGTAATCTATGTCCCCAGGGTTTAATTGTGCGTCCCTTAAAGCTGCCTCTATTGCCAACGAAGCCCCCTCGCCTTTCGGATCCGGAGCCGTAATATGATAAGCGTCACAAGACATCCCGTAGCCTGCGATTTCAGCGTAAATATCCGCCTTACGTTTGCTGGCATGCTCAAGTGATTCCAATACTATGATTCCTGCTCCTTCAGCCATAACAAAACCGTCACGCTCCCTGTCAAAAGGGCGGCTTGCTTTCTGCGGCTGGTTATTGCGGCATGAAAGCGCGCGTAATGAGGAAAATCCTGCAAGGGCCATAACCGTAATACTGCTTTCCGTGCCTCCGGCAACCATCAAGTCAGCGTCTCCACGCTCAATAATCTTAAAGGCATCTCCTATGGCATGGCTTCCTGAAGCACAGGCAGTGGCTACACAAGAATTAGGGCCCCTAAAACCGAAAGTCATAGCTACCCATCCGGAAGCTTCGTTAACAATTAGCATCGGTATCAGAAAAGGCGAAACCCTGGAAGGGCCGCCTTTTAAGTATGCTGCATACTCTCTCTCAACTACCTGCAGGCTTCCTATGCCTGAGCCGATTAAAACACCAATACGGTCTTTATTTGCCTTATCAAGATCTATTCCGGTATCTTCTATTGCCTGTTTTGAGGCAGCAATAGCGTAGCGGACGAATTTATCCATACGGCGCGTGTCACGGGCAGAGATACCGTAT
This sequence comes from Candidatus Omnitrophota bacterium, assembly GCA_018813085.1. Lineage (GTDB taxonomy): Bacteria > Omnitrophota > Gorgyraeia > Gygaellales > JAHJCI01 > JAHJCI01. Next base: position 3,975 of record JAHJCI010000217.1, read on the forward strand.
TTCTGCGGATTAAAATCCTTTATTTCCCCGGCTATCTTACTGTCAAACTCAGAGGCATCTAAAGTGGTTATTTCAGCGATCCCGGATTTACCCTCTATTAAAGAATTCCAGAACGGTTGGATACTGTTGCCAACCGGAGAAATTACGCCTAAGCCCGTTACTACTACTCTTCTATTATTATCACACATCTTTTGAGTTTAAATGGCAACTTGCGCTTTTACGCGATAAAAATTTGCCCCGCTTTATGCGGGGCAAACAATCAATTAATCAGGAAATTCCATTTAACTACTTATTTCCGGCTTTTTCTTCTATATATTTAACTGCCTCTCCTACCGTAGTCATCTTTTCCGCATCTTCGTCAGGAATTTCTATCCCGAATTCTTCCTCTAAAGCCATGACTAATTCCACGGTATCCAAGGAATCTGCTCCTAAATCATCAATAAATGATGCCCCTGGAGTTACCTCTTCGGGTTTCACGCCTAATTGTTCAGCAATTATTGACTTAACTTTTTCATCTACTGCCATTTTTCCTCCTTATAACCGCGATGACGCCCGCCCGCCGGAATTGGACGGAATTAAAGAATATTAATTTTACGCCCCTGCGGCCTTACACCATACCACCATCAACAACTATTGTTTGTCCAGTAATATAACTCGATTCCTCGCTAGCGAGAAATAAGCAAGTATTAGCTATATCCTGCGGGTTACCAAAACGCGCCAGGGGAATCTCGGCAAGCATCTTAGCCTTTATCTCTTCCGGCAGCTTTTCTGTCATTTGCGTCTTGATAAAGCCCGGAGCGATTGCGTTTACGTTTATATTACGCGAGGCCAATTCCTTAGCAGTTGTCTTAGTAAGCGCTATTATCCCTGCTTTTGAAGCGGAATAATTTGCCTGCCCTATATTACCAATTATGCCAATGATCGAAGCAATATTGATTATCTTGCCTGATTTCTGCTTAAGCATTACCCGCGAAACAGCCTTGGTGCAGTTAAAGGTTCCTGTCAGGTTTACCTTTAACACTCCTGCCCACTCAGCCTCACTCATCCTAAGGATAAGATTATCGCGTGTTATGCCAGCATTGTTAACTAATATATCAATCTTTTTAAATTTGTCAAGAATTTTATTCAATGTATCTTGGACTTTAGATAAGTCCGTGACGTCCAACTCCACTGCCTCTGCCTGCCTGCCCAAAGCCTTGATTTCCCGCCTAACCTTTTCTGCCTCTTTGAGATTCACATCTGCAACTATAATATCAGCGCCCTCACCGGCAAAGGCTAAACTGATTCCACGCCCTATACCCTGTGCGCTACCGGTTACCAATGCAACCTTATCTTTAAACCTCATTTTTTGCCCTCCCGAATCAGCGGCTTCCTTTATCTTCTAAAGCCGCCGGATAAATTCAACCAGCCTGCTTTTCTATCTCTTCTCTATTGCTTATATTGATAACTTCAACGCCAGGGTCAATTTTACGCATTAATCCCCTCAAAACCTTGCCTGGGCCAATTTCAAAAAATCTCTTTACTCCCTGCTTTATCATCAATCTCACTGATCGCTCCCAGTAAACAGAACCCGTTAATTGCTTAATTAAATTGTGCTTAATTTCTTCCGGGCTGCCGCAAACAGAAGCACTAACATTACTTATTACAGGCACCAGCGGTTTTTTTATTTCAATGCCTGAAAGGACCGCTGATAATTTTTGGCTTGCTGACTGCATCAAGGATGAGTGGAAAGCGCCGCTCACCTCTAAATTAACCGCTCTCTTTGCCCCTTGCTTTAAGGCAGAAACATTCGCCTTATCAACCGCCTCTATGCTGCCGCTGATAACAACCTGCCCGGGACAATTTAAGTTTGCTATTTCTGCCCCTGATTCCTGCGCTATCTTCTCTATTATATCCAAATTTAAGCCCAAGATGGAAGACATTTTTCCCTGTTTCTCTGCTGCTGCCTCATGCATAAACTTTGCCCTTGAAGCCACTAAACGAAGGCCGTCCTCAAACGATAAAGCTCCGCTGGCAGTTAAGGCAGTATATTCTCCCAGGCTCAGGCCTGCCATATAAATAGCGTTTAACGCAGGACATTTAACGGATAGCGCTTTAAAAGCGGCAATACTGGTAACAAATATTGCCGGTTGACAGTTGGCTGTGCGTATTAATTCTTCAGCAGGGCCATGAAAGCAGATTTTAGAAATCGCAAAACCCAGTATGCTATCGGCCTTATCAAAAACCTTCTTGCTTTCTGCAAAATTATCGTATAAATCCTGCCCCATACCCAGATACTGCGCGCCTTGTCCGGGGAAAATAAAAGCATTCATGCTTATCAGTCTCCTTATATTAAAAGCCGTTAAAGAATACGGCTATCACTGTTATCTTGAACTTGAAAAAGCGGGCAGGTAAAACTGCTCTTATTACCTACTACCATTTAATTACGCAGGCACCCCAAACCAGGCCTCCGCCAAAAGCATCAAGTAACACGATATCTCCCTTTTTAATGCTTTTGGATTTTACTGCTTCGCAAAGTGCTGTTGCAGTTGATGCCGAAGACATGTTTCCGTATTTATCGATATTCAGGTATATCTTCTCTACGGGTAAATCCAACTTCTTTGCCATGCTCATCAGTATACGGATATTTGCCTGATGAGGAATCACCCAATCAATATCTTTACATTCAAGCCCCGCAAGCTTAAGTGCATCCTGAGCAGCGCCTGCCATAAGCTTAACCGCAAGCTTAAAAAGCTCGTTGCCACGCATCTTAATATAATGTAGTCTCTCCTCAACGCTTTTATGGGTAGCGGGATTGCGTGAGCCGCCTGCCGGCAACTGCAATAATTCATTTAATCTGCCGTCACTGCCTAATACGGTAGAAAGGATTCCTCCTGACTTAACCGGGACTAAAACTGCAGCCCCTGCTCCGTCTCCGAATAACACGCAGGTATTCCTGTCTTTCCAATCGGTAATTGTGGATAAAACCTCACTTCCGATAATCAGTGCATTCTTATAAGTACCCACGGCGATAAACTGCTGAGCAACAACCAGGGCATAGACAAAACCTGCGCATGCTGCTGAAACGTCAAAACAAACTGCATTTACGGCTTTCAGTCCCTGCTGCACAAAACAGGCAGTAGAAGGAAATTGCATATCAGGGGTAATCGTAGCCACAATAATCAAATCCAGCTCTTCAGCTGCCAGGCCAGCGTCTTTCAGGGCTTTCTTTGCAGCGTTTATTCCTAAATCGCTTGCGGCTTGTCCTTTAGAAACCAGCCGGCGGGTCTTTATTCCGGTACGGGTTATAATCCACTCATCGGAAGTATCGACTTTTCTCTCTAAGTCTGCGTTTGTTAAAACATTCTTAGGCAGATATTCACCTACCCCGATTATTCCAACCTTTTTCATTCCTTTGGGCCTTTCCGAGTTTATATCTTAAAACTTTATGCTA
>JAHJCI010000218.1 GCA_018813085.1 Candidatus Omnitrophota bacterium
CACTTCGCTCATATCGAAAACAACTTCCAGGTCTTGATTAACATGCGGGCGGTCATGCGCGCCTACGCGGGCAATAAAAGTATGTTTACCGGTATTAAGATGTAAGTAAACCTCTGAACCCATTGGCTCTACTACCTCGCAGTTAACCCTGACAATATTCTCAGGAGGCGCATCAGAAATAAATAATTTATCATAAATATCCTCCGAACGCAGACCAAGGACCACATCCTTGCCGGAAAAGGGGAGCATTTTTTCATGCATGTCATCAACGAGTTTTACCTCGATTCTTCCTTCGCTAAAATATAACCTTCCGTCTTTTTTGATAATCTCCCCCGACATAAAATTCATCGGCGGGGAGCCGATAAATCCTGCAACGAACTTATTCTTTGGGTGGTCATAAACTGAAATCGGGTCGTCAAACTGCTGCAAGATGCCGTTTCTAAGTACGGCAATGCGGTCGCCCATTGTCATAGCTTCAATCTGATCATGAGTAACATAAATCATTGTTGTCTGCAGGCGGATGTGTAATTTGTGGATTTCAGTGCGCATCTGAACCCTTAATTTAGCATCCAAATTACTAAGTGGCTCATCGAAAAGGAATACCAGCGATTTTCTGACAATAGCCCTGCCTACGGCAGCACGCTGCCTTTCGCCTCCGGATATTGCCTTTGGCCGGCGGTTAAGCAAATGTTTAATATTCAGTATTTCCGCTGCTTCGCTAACGCGGCGGTCGATTTCGGATTTAGGATAACCTTTAAGCTTTAAACCAAAAGCCATATTTTCGTAAATAGTCATATGCGGATACAAGGCATAGTTCTGGAACACCATGGCTATATCGCGGTCCTTAACCGGAACATCGTTTATTCGCTTATTTCCCAGGAATATATCGCCTTTACTAACATCCTCAAGGCCTGCAATCATCCTTAATGTGGTGGATTTTCCGCAGCCTGAAGGGCCGACCAGGACAATAAATTCCCTGTTTTCAATACCCAGGCTTATATTATCTACCGCCATAATGTCCCCAGGGAAAATCTTGCTTACATTCTGTAAACTTACTTGTGCCATCTACTTTGCTCCCTTACGCTCAGATCTAACCTCTAGTTATATTTTGTAATAAAACAAGCTCTAATTTGATTTGTAATTATTATAATTAGATTTTAGTAACTGTCAACTACAACTAAGATAGTCTATTAATTGGCTTAAGGTTGACTTCAGGTTCTTGCGGTGAACAATCATGTCTATAAGTCCGTGCTCAAGAAGAAATTCCGAACTCTGAAAACCTTCGGGTAATTTTTGCCTTATGGTCTGTTCGATTACTCGCGGACCGGTAAAACCGATTAATGCCTTGGGCTCCGCAACTATGACATCCCCCAACCCGGCAAAGGAAGCCATTACCCCGGCCATTGTAGGGTTGGTTAAAACCGAAATATACGGCAATTTTGCTTTATGGTAATAATAAAGAGCAGCTGAAGTTTTGGCCATCTGCATAAGGCTGAACATCCCCTCCTGCATCCTCGCTCCCCCGCCTGAACCGGAAACTATAATTACCGGCAGCCTCTGTTCAGTTGCCCGTTCGATAGCACGGGTAATTTTTTCGCCTACAACTGAACCCATGGAGCCCATGATAAATCTTGAATCTGTAACTGCCAGCATTATCCGTTCACTGTCCAGAAGCCCTTCTCCCGCAACCGCTGCTTCTTTTAAACCGGTTATCTCCTGGTCTTTGGCAATCTTTTCTAAATAACTTTTAGGGCCCCTAAACTCCAGAGGATCCAATGAGCTCATTTGCGCATCGTGCTCCTTGAATGTACCTTTATCAATCAATAAGTCTATCCTCTTGTATGCATCCAGCACAAAATGATAATCACACTTGGGGCAAACCTTAAAGCTCTCCTCCAGTGTTTTATTATAAATCGGCTGCCCGCAATCCTGGCATTTAGTCCAAAGCCCCTCAGGAATATCCTTTCTCTTCACGCGGACAATTGTATATTTAGGCTTGCCGAATAGTGCCATTTTCCTCGCTCCGCTCGTGAGATTACAGATTACAGAGCACAGAAAACAAATTAACTCTGCGAATCTATTAATCCCCAAGTCATACTTGTAGTCTCTTTCGCCCCTGAAAAAATTTTATGATATTTCTCTTCATCAATTAATCCTTGACGCCTTAAGACATTAAAGACAGAAATACCTTCCTTGGTAGAATCTAAAGAAGTACCAAAATAACTATTTTTCTTTGACTTTTTACCATTTCCTCAGCTAAGTTATTAGCTATAAACAATCCAGCCTTTATTAAATTGACTCCTGCGAATATCTATGCTCTCTCGGTAAAGACCTTGCAATCTTGAATATTCTATCAATAAATTCTACAGATTTTTTATATACATTTAATTTCTTGAAATCAAATTTAAACACTTCCATCCTCTGTTCTCTGTTCTCTGTTCTCTGTTCTCTTTGGAAGGTTGTTATTTTCTATATCCTCGTTAAACTTATATATCACTAAGCCAGAAGGGACTTTTGGATAAAAATAAGTAGTCTTCGGCGGCATTTTTCTGCCTGCCTTGGCTAAGTATATAATATCACTAATTTTTACGGGTTTAAGGAAAAAAACAAGCGAACCAGGCTCTCTATCCGCCTGCATAATAAGTTCGTCTATATCTGCGCTGAATTCAATCCTGTTGCTCCTCTTGGCATCGATTGCAAGTGATTGTTTTAGTATCAGATTATTCAACATAGACACATCCAGGAATCGATAATGCTTATCTATTCTGCTTAAAAATTTCCTGCTCCTCAAAGTGAGTATATAAAATTTCCTATCCTTGTATAAACCGACTTCTCTTTTATTTACGTGGCCCGCCTGCAATAAAGAAAAAAGTTTCTTTTTGTTGATTTCCCTAAACTGAAAAAATTTACGAATCTTCTCTTTTGGGAATTTCCTCACTTTCTTTATCAAGCGGTGAATGGGCATAATAGATAAGCCCTTAGACTCTGACGGACAGAAATAAGCCATGATATAATTAGAGCCCAGCTTATTATTTGGCCTTCTAAGCTGTTTTTTAAGTTCGAAATCCCTGAAATTTAACGAGACCTCATAGCGATGGTGCCCGTCGGCGATAAATAGAACATTCTTCCTCATTTTTGAGGCGACCTTATTTATAATTCCGCTAGAGTTAATCTTCCAAAGCCTGTGGGCCACCCCTTGGCTGTCTTGAAAAGAAACTAAAGGTTTATTACGAAAAGCATAGCTCTTAAAAAGCTTTTCGAAATAATCTTCCTTATCCGGAAAAAGCATGAATATCGGCTCTAAATTAGCCCTAACCTTTTCCAAGAGCTTAAAACGGTCTTCCTTAGGGCCGATATGCGTATGCTCATGGCCGTATATTGAAGGGCTGCTCTTTAAGTTAAGGCAGGCAATAAACCCTGCTCGCTTAAACTTTCTTTTATTTATGCTGTATTCCTGTTCATAGAAATACAGAGCCGGCTCTCTATCTTTAATTAGTATGCCTTTTTTTAGCCAATCATGAAAATGGCGGCGTGCCTGGTAGTAGCTAGTTTTGCCGCTTTCATCTCTAGGTTTTGTTAAATGAATTATGTTAAAGCTAGAGCTTCGCCGAAAAGCTCTTGCTTGACTGGAATTAATAACATCATAAGGCGGGCAGACAACTTTATGCGGATTGCAAGATTTTCTTTTATAGTTATAACTAACAGCCTTAAATGGCTTAATTTCTACCACGATAGGCAATGCCCCCAATTACAATACCAAGCCCGTCCAGAAGTATATCGGCAAGAGAAGCTACCCGCCCGGGAACGAACTTCTGATGAAATTCATCGCTTATGGCATAAATCAAACATGCCATAATAACCAATAATAACTTTTTTTTCTGAGGATATGATTTTAAGCTTGTGCGGCTTAGGGCGCGGTTCAAAAGTAACGCTAAAACCGCGTATTCCATAACGTGAAAGAATAAATCCTGGCCGGAGAAAACATAAGGCAGATCTTCCCCGGGTAGTCCGGAAACAGCAAAAATTAAAATAGCCCATAATGCAACAGGTAACCAGTATATAAAAATGGGCTTAGTCATTTATCTTACTTTTCCC
>JAHJCI010000219.1 GCA_018813085.1 Candidatus Omnitrophota bacterium
AATTATTTACAAGTTCTCAGGCGCAGTGCCACGGTTGATAAATATTGCTTGCGACCGCTGCCTCTTGGCAGGATTTGCCGATAAAAGCAGTATAATTGATGAGAATATTGCCGCAAAGAGCGTTGAGGAGCTGCAATCGAATCGCAGGTAATGATGAGGAAGATATGAGTATTATTTATGATGCTTTAAAGAAGGTACAGGGCCAGGAAGCAGGGGAAAATAAGGCAGGTCCCAATTCCTCCAGGCAGGATAGTTCTAAATCCCCCAGGAAAAATTATATCATTGCTTTTCTGCTTCTTGTGATAGTCAGCATTATTTTTACGAGCCGGTTTATCTCGATTCCCGATTTTTCTTTTAAAGATATTTTTACCCGAAAGCAGAATTCTTCAAAGAACCAAACAGAAGTTTCCGATAAAAATGCTTTTTATTCAGCCAGCTCGACTGCCGATTTATCCTTGCAGGGTATTTTCTATAGCGAAGGCAAATATACAGCTCTGATTAACGATGAGATCGTAGAGGTTGGCGACCGTATCGGGGAAGCTGAGGTTTTAGAAATTACCCAGAAAGGCGTAGAGGTAGCGTTTAAAGGCTTGAAGGTATACCTAGAGTATCCTTAATTATCCCCAAAGGGATATTTCGCTTAATTATTGTCCTGCCGATATCCTTAATCAATACAAAACGGTTTACACTGCCGATAAATTTCTTATCGCGGTATTGCGCAGCAAGTATCTTCTTTAGAGATAACCCCTTTATTTGAACAGGCAATCCGCTGAGTTTAATTAAGTTTACAATTCTTAAATAAGTGTCTTGATTTATGAGCTTCAGTTTTTTGCTTATCCTAGAAGCTAGTATCATTCCAAGAGCTATGGCCTCGCCGTGATTGTATTTTTGATACCCCCCTGCTGTTTCTATTGCATGGCCCAGGGTATGGCCGAAATTTAAAATAGTCCTGATGCCTTTTTCTTCCCTTTCGTCCTGTTGTATAATTTCGGCTTTAATGCGTACGCAGCGGTTGACGATATACCCTAATGCCTGTTTATCTAAACCGAGTACTTTCGCGTGATTAGCTTCCAGGTATTTAAACATCAGCTTATCTTTAATTACAGCATATTTAATGATTTCTGCAAAACCGGCACGAACCTGCCTCCTGCTTAAGGAGTTGAGAAAGGACAACTCACTGATTACCAGCCTTGGCTGGTAAAAGGCGCCCACCAAGTTCTTCCCAAGGTTCAAATCTACCCCGGTTTTACCCCCGATGCTGGAATCTACGCAAGCCAATAGTGTAGTCGGAACCTGAATATAAGGAATTCCCCTTTTATAAGCGGATGCGATAAACCCGCTTAAATCACCAATTACTCCGCCGCCAAAAGCAATAATAAAGACCTTTTTGTTCTTATCGAATCTTGCCAGGTGTTGTAAAATACGAAAGCAGCTTTGAAGGGACTTACTTCTTTCAGAATCAGCAACAACCTTAAAAGTATAATTTATTCCGGAGCCCTTCAATGATTTTACCAGATGTTTACCATATCTATTCTTTATCTTTGAAAATGTGATGATATAAGCGCTGCTACCCAGATTAAGGCGCTTGATTTCCCTGGCTAGATTCTTGATTACACCGAATCCGCAGATGGCTTTATAGCTTCGTTTAGCTAATTTTACTTGTATCGTTTTCATTAAGTTCAGTGTAATGCTAAAATTTGCTCTAATGTGTGCAGGCTTACTCCACTAAACAATTTTGCCAGAATATTTACTGGCGGCCAGACAAGAAAGCCTAAAATAGGGATTCCCGCAATAATACTAATCGCGATTATTGCTATAAGGATAAACATAAATTGGCGATTGTAGAGATTGTATTTATAAGCTAACTCAGCAGGCAATAAACCTTTTAGAATATGCGAGCCATCCAGAGGGAATATTGGCAATATATTGAATACTGCAATCGCTAGATTCAATATAATTGCCGCAGCCAGAAGCTGGAGCACAAAAAAGTAATTAGGATTACTCAGTATAATCTCATTTCCGCTCAAGATACGGAAAATAAAGCCGAATCCTAAGGCGGAAATGAGATTAGAGAACGGTCCGGCAATACCTACTAACATCATATCCTTCTTAGGGTTCTTGAAATTCATTGCATTTACAGGAACGGGCTTGGCATATCCGAAGTGCAGGAAAATAAACATTAAAGTCCCTACCAGGTCCAAGTGGCTGATGGGATTAAGGGTAAGCCTTCCTGCTAAATAGGCAGTATTATCTCCCAGTTTATGAGCCATCCAGCCGTGTGAATACTCGTGGATAGTTATTGTATACAAAATAACCGCTATTAAAATAAAAATGCTCATAAGTAGCTAAGTATTGAGATGGTATTTATTTATTTTTTACTCTCTTTACTTGTGGATGATTTTGCGGGTTTTTCGGCAGCAGGGGTAACTTCTGTTGCGCCTTTTGTTGCTGCGCCTTCTGCGCCCGGAGCTGCGGCTGCTGCTGGAGCTGCCTTTTCTTTCTTAATAATCTTGATTTTTAGTGTTTTAATCTTGGGTAGCCCAAAAATGCTCTTTCCTTCGCTCCAGGTACCTTTTTCTATCAGCATTTTTAGTCGCTCAACGCGCTTGAGCACCGAGCGTGATTTTTTATCTTTTGCGGAACTGCTCAAAGATGGGTGTATCGACATTACAGCCTCCTGATAAAACAATCCTGATAAATTTTCTTTAATTCGGTTAAAGATGTGTTCGCTTCCTGTTTTTGAGAAAAATTACCTACGCAAACAATTACAAAATTACCCCTGGGCATTAAAAGGGCTTTAATTCCTTTTTGCTCGAGCCTTACTGCTTCCTTTTGTGCATAAGTTTTGGTTTTAAACGATGCAACCTGTATGGTATATTCCTTGGCCGGTTCTTCGGTTTTCTCCTCTTCCCGGGAACTTATGATTTTGTTTTTATTTAAATCAACAACAGCAGCTGGTTTCTCAATCCGGGCAGCCTCTTGCCTATCTTCGAGGGAGCTGC
>JAHJCI010000220.1 GCA_018813085.1 Candidatus Omnitrophota bacterium
ACCCTTTCTTAAGAGGTGAAGTAAGGTCTATCCTTGTGGATAAGCTTCGGGGTAATTCGTCCAAACAACTTACGTCGTCGTTCAGACTCCGTAAGTTGTGGGCTGATTAAAGAAGGTATTGAAATAACCAGTTAATAATGTTAAGATAGTGAAGCCACGACTTATGAAGCGAAGCGCTTATAAGTTATTTGTCTGAACTTAATTCGCCCCGCCGCATCTTACGAAGAGGGACTCATTAAATTATGCCCAAATCAGTCATTATATTCATATCAATATCAATATTGCTGTCCTTCTCCTTGCTCTTTGCTCAATCAGAAAACAGGGAACAGGAAGCTCTTTATGTGGCAAAGAAGGCTTACGATGACGGCTTCTACGAAGTGTCCCTCAACCTTTTCGAACGCTTCTTAAAAAGCTACCCCGGAAGCAATAAGGCGCAAGAAGCCAATTTATATATAGCTCAATGTTATTTTCAACAGAATAAATTTATAGCTGCTTTAGGGCTTCTTGAAAAGCTTTCTTCTGACCCTAATGCCAGCCAATTAAGAGATACGGTTTATTACTGGATAGGAGAGATACATTTTCGCGGAAAGGATTTTAAGAAAGCGATTTCATTTTATCAGAAGATTATCGATAAATTCCCAGATTCAAATTTTCTCATACATGCCCGTTATTCCAAGGGATGGTGTTTATTCGAGTCTCTGGAGTATGGACAGGCGATCGAAGTCTTCGCTAAGATCGTAGATGATTTCCCCGATGAGGCACTTGCGCAGGACGCATATTTTAAAAAATTAGAGTGCCTTTATAATCTTAATAATTACGCCGAATTAAAAAAAGAAGTTACTGCTTTCGAAAAAAAGTATCCCAAGAATGAGGCTTATGTTCCTCATCTCTATTTCCTGAAAGCTGAGTCTGATTTTTACCTCGAGGATTATGAGGCGGCAATACGGGAGTATCAGGAAGCAATTAACGCCGGGCAGGATGCGAAGGTCTTATCCCTTTCTCAATTAGGCCTTGTCTGGTGCCATCTTAAGATGAAAAATTACAGCCGGGCAGAGGATTTACTGTTGGAGATAAACACTGAGAATTTAACAAATCAGGGCAAGGAAGGGCTGTTTATAGCCAAGGCTAATCTCTTTACGCAGACTAAAGATTTTCAAAAGGCCCTGGCTGCCTGGTCAGAATTAGAAAAGATAGCTACAGGAACAGCGACCAGGGTACAGGCCTTTCTGGGAAGGGCTGAAACGCTCTATAGCCTGGAGCGTTATTTTGAAGCTATTTCTATTTACCAGCAAGGGCTGGAAATTGAACCGGATTTACCGACTGGGGTACGGGATAAGCTCTATTACGGATTGGCATGGGCTTATTTAAAGAATGGCCAATTTCGCGAGGCAATCGTAGAGTTTCAAAAGGCAGCTTCTTTTGCTTCAGATAAAATTATCAAGGTTGCAGCATTGTGCCAGGTGGGAGATGCTTATCAGGATGCCGAAGATTACGAAAAAGCAATTGAAGCCTATGACCAGATATTGAATAATTACCCGAACAGTTTCTACGTAGACTATGTGCAATACCAATTAGGGATTGCCTGTTTACGTTCATCCAGATATGAGGAGGCAATTCTTGCCTTCAGGACATTGCTTTTGAATTTTCCAAAATCCAAACTTAGGACTCAGGCTATTTACAGTATGGCGATTAGCCTGTTTCAGAAGCAGGATTATCGCGGCAGCCAGGAAGCCCTGGAAAAATATACAGTTGATTTAAGAGGCAGCGAGTTTGCAGCCGAAGGATTGTACCTGCTGGCAACCAGCCTTTATAATCAGGGGAAATTTTCGCAGGCAATGGATATTTTCAAGCAGGTTATCAGAGATACAAGCGACGTAAAAATAATTCAGAAGGCCGAATATGAGATTGCCGATTGTCTTTATCAGCTGGGCAACGAAAAAGAGGCAATGCGCAGTTTTAGCCTGCTGCGGGCAAAATATCCCGATTCAGCCTTAAGCCCGGAGGTAACATGGTGGCTGGGGGGTTATTATTTCCGCAAAGGAGACTTGAAATTCTCACGGCGTTATTTTACAAGCTTGATCAATGATTTTTCTAAGAGCGGGCTATTAGCCGACGGTTATTATGCGCTGGGCATTATTGACCAAGAGGAAGGAGAATTGGATTCGGCAATAGATAATCTTACCAGGGCTATACAGACCGGTTCAAGCGACATCAAGGCTCAGTCACGCATTGCTATAGCAGATATTCTGGTTGAGCAGGGGAAGTTTGAAGATGCCGAAAGAATTTATCAAGAGGCAATAAGAGATTCTCCTGCCTTGGCGAGCTTGATTTACCCAAAGATGTCGCGGATTTTTGAAAAGCAGGGGGATTTCGCTCAGGCGATCGGTTTTTATAAAAAGGCTTTATCCACTGCTTCCATGAAAGAAGCCCCTGGTTTACAATTTAAGATTGCCGGCATACTGGAGAAAACCGGGCAATATCATCAGGCCGTGGAAGAATATCTTAAAATTCCGTATTTATACCCTTCCGATTCCCAATTGACAATCAAGGCCTATCTAAGCGGCGCACAGATTTATGAAAACCAGGAAGATTTCCTTAAGGCAAGAGATATATATTCTAAGGTTGCCTCTATGAATGTAGAAGAGGCAAAATACGCTAAAGAGAAAATTGCCTGGATTGATAATCAAAGAAAGGAGCAATAGCTATGTGGCAGATGTTTTTAAAGGGTGGCCCGGTAATGTGGCCGATATTGCTTTGTTCGGTTTTTGCTGTAGCAATAATTATTGAACGAATCTGGTATTTGCGTAAGATACGTATTGATACCCGGCAGTTCTTAAACAAGATTTTAGAGAGGATGAAACGCCATCAGATTAAGGAGGCTATGGAGCTTTGCGAGGCGGTAAAAAATCCTCTTTCTCAGCTTTTGAAGGCGGGAATCCTGAAGTATGACCGCGGCAGGCAGCAGATTAAAGAGGCTATCGAGGATGCTGCGTTATACGAAGAGCCTCGCCTGGAGAAGAACATGACAGCGCTCGCTACAATCGCTCATATCTCTCCATTACTGGGATTATTGGGAACGGTTCTTGGTATGGTGCGTTCTTTTCAGATTATCCAGGCGAAAACCACTGCGCTTGTTCCGGTTTCCCCTGGGGATTTAGCCGGGGGGATATGGGAGGCATTGTTGACTACCGTAGCAGGTTTAGTTGTTGCTATTCCTGCCTTTGTCGCTTATAATTATTTGGTCAGTAGGATTGGTAATTTTATATTGGAGATGGAAAGGGCGTCTACTGAGCTGGTGAATTTCTTGACAGAATAAAATATAAAATCAAATATCAAAAATCAAAAACACAAGTTCAATAAGGAAGT
>JAHJCI010000221.1 GCA_018813085.1 Candidatus Omnitrophota bacterium
CATTTACATATTACACAGATGATCGCATATGAAAAGAAACAGATGAGCGCAGATACTTCTGATTATATCTGTGCTAATCTTGTGGCTTTTATCTGTGCTGATCTGTGTAAGAATTGCCATGCCGGTATACGAATACCAGTGTAATAAATGTAATAATAAATTTGAACTGTTGGTAAGGACTAACCTTGAGGAGATATCTTGCCCTGATTGCCATTCTCTGAAAGTTAACCGCCTGTTTTCCACTTTCGCCTCTTTTTCTAAAGACAGCAAGGGCAATATTAGTTCAAGCTCGGGTTGTAGTTCTTGCGCAAGCCACAACTGCTCAACCTGTGGAAGATGAGATTTCCGAAGTTTAAAAAGTTATATTTAACCGCAGTACTTATATTATTAACCGCGCTCCTGCTGGTTTTATCATTTCCTCCTGTAAATTCTGAATTTTTTCCCTGGTTTGCTTTTGTTTTTTTATTTTTTGCCTTAAGAAACAAGTCTAAAACGAAAGCATTCTTTACGGCATACGTTTGCGGTATAATTTTCTGGATAGGGAATATATACTGGCTAGCTAATGTTACTATTCTTGGCCTGATTCTTTTGGCTGCATACCTGGCGATATATTTTGCAATATTCTGCCTTGTAATTAACCGTTACTCTTTACTCTCTACTGGTTATTCTATATTCGTTGTCCCTTCCCTGTGGGTTCTATTGGAATATCTTCGCAGTCATTTATTGACTGGTTTTGGCTGGGGCCTCTTGGGGTACTCGCAGTATCTTAACCTGCCAATAATACAGATTGCCGATATTACAGGAATCTGGGGCGTTTCCTTCCTGGTAATGATGGTAAATGTAACTTTTTATAGGATTATGGGTTATGGGTTACGGGTAACGCAAAGAACAATTAAAGGAAAAAACCTGTTGCTTTCCGTTACATTACCAGCTCTATTGGTATTGTTATCTTTAGGGTATGGTTTTCATAAGTTATCCCGGACCCCGGACCCCGGATCCCGTATCCCGATTCGAATTTCAGTCATCCAGGGCAATATCCCGCAGGTGATAAAATGGCAGGAATATGCCAAGGAGCAGATATTAGGGCAATACTTATTTTTTAGCCAAAGAGCCCTCTTAGATAATCCGGATTTAGTTATATGGCCGGAAGCTGCTTTGCCGGGGATACCTTATTATGACCCTGATATTATTGGAAAAGTAGAGGGATTTTTCGGGGATAGCGGAGTCCCGCTATTGACAGGAGTAGTCAATCAGGATAACAATATATATTACAATAGCGCTGTGCTGATTTCGGGGGCCAAGAGCCCTATGCAGCGTTATGATAAATTGCATCTGGTGCCTTTTGGAGAATATATCCCCTTTAGAGAGGTATTAACTTTTCTTGAGACAGTGGTTCCTATTGGAGATTTTCAGGCAGGAAAAGAATATACTATATTTTCATGCCCCATATCAGAGGGCGTAATGCGTTTTTCCGTTCTTATTTGTTTTGAGGATATTTTTCCTCAGATTTCCCGCCAGTTTGTTAAAAGAGGGGCGGATTTTCTGGTTAATATTACTAATGATGCCTGGTTTGGCGATACATCCAGTCCCTATCAGCATTCTGCGGCTTCAGTTTTTCGCGCTGTTGAGAACGGCGTTTATTTAGTGCGCTCTGCTAATACCGGGGTATCAGGTTTTATCAGCCCTTCAGGGGAGCTGTATCCCTTGGCCAAAGAAGAATCAGGCAGGCAAACATTTATCAGCGGGCATAAGTCAAAGGATGTATTCCTTAAAAAAAATTCACCTACCTTATATGTAAGGTTAGGTGATTGGTTTATATTAACCTGCTGGATAATTGTGATATGCGGGATTTGCAAAGTAAAGAAGAGAGAAAAACTTGATGCTTGATTCTTGATGCTAGATACTCGTTACGGGCATCTGGTATCGAGCATCCAGTATCTGCTATATTGTTAATATGCCTAAAAGATTTTTACTTATTTTTTTAATAACCTTTTTAATCTTTATTATCGGCGCGCTCAGCTTTATAGATAAAGCCTATTTTCTTTGTCCCATTGACTATAAGACTAGGATAATTATCCGTAACGATAAATTTGGCAATGGCGACTTTGCCGTACGGCGCTCAGGAGGGCGCAGGCATGCAGGGATTGACCTTTTAGCTCCCGTAGGCAGGGAGATTAAGGCAGTCCGTTTGGGCAAAGTAAACGAAGCCAGGTTTCATAAAAATTTGGGTAATTATGTTGAGCTGCATCATAATGGCGGCTCGGTAACTATATATGGACACCTTTCACGGCTGTTGGTAAAGGAAGGCCAGTGGGTACCTCAAGGCAGCGTTATAGGCTTGGTTGGTAAAAGCGGTAATGCCAATAATTCAAAGATGGAGGCGCATCTTCATTTTGAGTTGCGAAAGGATAATAATTCGATAAATCCATTGGGGTTACTGGAAAAGAGGGGATACCCTCACGATTAGCTTAAAGGGTGTCCGCCTACGCTTGTAAGTTTCAATAAATACAGTAAGCTTCGGCGGACTATCCGACGAAGCTAAGCGCGAAAGCTGCTTAGCGAAGGCGGATGTCCCCCGATTAGCTAAAAGCCTGCCTGCGCTAAAGCTTCGGCAAGGCAGGCCTGCCTGCGCTAAGGCTTCGGCAAGGCGGGGATGTCCCTGATTGATGGCGGGATAATTAAGGGGGATAGAGATGACAGAGTCAAAAGTTATAAAG
>JAHJCI010000222.1 GCA_018813085.1 Candidatus Omnitrophota bacterium
ACACAGGGGGAGAATCAAAGATAATAATATCAAATTCCTGTTTTAACTTTTCGATTAATCCTGTTAATTTGGGAGACCCCAAAATCTCAGCCGGATTAAAAGGCAAAGCCCCGCTGGGAAGAATCCAAATATTATCTATACCCAGAGGCTCTTGTATCATCTCTTCCAGTTGCATCTCCCCAAGCATTATGTCAGCAAAACTCCTCAGCGCTTGTTTTAAATCTACTGTCCCGGTTATCAACTCATTAAAGCCAGGTTCTCTGTTTATGCCAAAGGACTTAGCAAGCGTCGGCCGCCTTAAGTCTGAAGAAACCAGGAGAGTCTTTAACCCGGATTGAGCCATAACCATGCCCAGATTAGTCATAATAGTAGTCTTACCTTCGCGCGGCCCGGAGCTGGTAATCAGGATAGTTTTGCATAGGCCAATTTTAAGGTTAGTGCGAATATTCCGGAATGCCTCCGCAGCAGGAGATTTCGGCATATAATGAGCTATCAAACGTACCATCCTCTCTTCTTTTTGGCTCTTCTGGGGTCCAGGCAATATTTTTTCCTTTAGCCTTATAAATAGGCTCCTATTACTACTTAAACCATGCTCAGTGATAGAAGGAATAACCCCTAAAATTGGCAGCTTTACTGTATTTTCCACGTCTTCAATAGTACCTATCGAAGTATCAAGGGTCTCTGTAATAAAGGCAAAGGCAACCCCTAAAATTAACCCCATAATACCACCGACTAAAATTCCCAGGTTTCTACTAGCAGAAATTGGCGCCTGGGGCAACACTGCCGGGTCAACTAATGAAATATCGCTAACCTTTTCTGCTTCGCTGATACGCGCTTCTTCAAGCTTTTCCTTAAGCATAGCATATAGCTTCTTATTAACCTCAACCTCCCGGCTGATCCTTGCATAATCCAGCTCCTGCCCGGAAAAACCTTCAACCTGCATCTCCAGGCTCTTGATTTGCTCTCTTAGCTGCATAACCTTAGGATGTTTTTCAGTATACCTCTGTAATAACTCGCCCAGCTCAAACTCCAAATTCATTAATTTATCCTGAATCGGACCGGCTAATTTTAAATTCTTAACCTCATCCCCAAATTCTCTCAGGCGCTCCTCAGCCTGCCTCAATCTTTCTTCAAGAGAATTTAATTGCTCTTCTATAAACTGCTTGGCATGGCGAGCCTGTTTGGTTTTGTCTAATAAATTTTCCTGAAGATATAACTCAGCTACGGCATTAGCCAGCATCATTGCTTCCCTGGCAGTATCAGCTGTAGCAATAATCTTAATAATATTAGTCCGTCCGATTTGCTCTGCCTCAATGCTGGCCTGAAGCCCGCTGACTAACCTGCTCTCTTCTGCCTCAGGAGTATTCTCATCAATCATTCCCAGGTATAGCGCCACCTTCCTGATAATCGGATAACCCTTGATTATCTTTGCCTGTGATTCCATTATGTCCGCAGGTGTATAAACTATCCATTCGGTAAGCAGCCCTGCAATAGTCTTGCGCTCCTCGATTTTAACAGTTGCACTTGCCTGATAAAATACCGGCTGCTGCGATATATAAACTACGCTCGCTATAATAACAATAATGAAGGTAGTGACTATAACTACTCTTCTTTTGTGGAATATTCTAAGATAATCCCTCAGGTTTAGTTCATATTGCCCCACAGTATCCTCCATTTCTTAACATAGCATAGAATAAAGCGCTTCTTAAGTCAAGAGTTTTCTAAACCAATAAGGGCACGCTTGACGGGATATTTCTTTTCTGCTAAACTTAAAGTTAAGCTCTAAAACAATACCGGCAAATAACCTCAAACCTTATGAGTTATATAAAGATAGAACAATTAAGCAAGAGTTTTACTTGCCCTCTTTCTTTTGGCAACTTACTATGCCTGAATTTGAGACACAGGCCTGTAAGCGCGCTTAAAGACGTCTCCTTCTCCCTGAATAAAGGCGAAATGCTTGGTATTCTTGGGCCTAACGGCGCAGGAAAGACTACTCTCTTGAAGATAATCTCAACCCTAATACTGCCGG
>JAHJCI010000223.1 GCA_018813085.1 Candidatus Omnitrophota bacterium
GCTGGATTTAGTTAAAGGATCAGGTTTAATAAGCCCCCGACAATTAAAGTAACCAAGAGCATAATCATAGCTGACCTTAACATGCTTTTTATGCCTAATTCCCTGATTAATATGATAAAAGTTGCAACACATGGAAAATAAATAGCAAGGACAGTAGAACCAATCACTAATTGTTTGGTGGTAAGATTTAACGGCCCCAACATACCGATGGCAATGTCCTTACGCAAAAATCCTACTAAAAGTGCTGAAATTGATTCAGAAGGCAGGCCCCAAATGCCGGTCAATACAGGAGAAAACAACTTGGCTAAGAAATCTATTATCTTCAAAGAATATAAGGCATTTATCGCCAGAATACCTAGTAAAACATAAGGAACGGCTGAAACTAAGAACGACTCAACTCTCATCCAGAGCTTCTTAATTACGGCAATAAGCAAAGGCCTGCGATAAGGAGGAATCTCTAAAGTTAACTCCGGGCTTTCACCCTTTAAAACTCGATGCAGAATTCCTCCTAGCAAAAACCAGATTAAAATTAAAACAAAGAATATGAGGAATACATACTGCCCTCCCCTCTGCCCCACTAAACCGACTATCATTGCAATCTGGGCAATGCAGGGAACGGCGATTGCCATCAGGGTTGCGGCGATAAATTTCTCTCTTTTTCCTTCCAATAGACGCGTAGCTAAGGCGCCGGGAACATTACATCCTAAGCCTAAAATCATAGGCAGGATAGCATATCCATGTAATCCCAGGCGGTGCATAATATTATCAATCAATACTGCCAATCGGGGAAGATAACCGAAATCTTCCAGCAGCCCCAAAACCAGATAAAAACTAAAGAGGTAAGGAAGAACCATTGCAAAGGGAACGAATAAACCTGTGGTCAATAAACCGAATGACTGGCCAAAATCAATCTCTTGGTTGAGAAGGCGCCCAATAAGGATATTATGCAGAAATCCTCCCCTTCCTAAGAAAACGCTTAATCTATTCATCAACGCAAGCCAGGTATGAGCAAAGAATGGTTCGAATATTTTATTAATTAATGATTCCGCGGTAAAACGGACAATCTGAAAAGAAACGAATATTATAGTAAGGGCAATTGGGATTCCGCTTAAGGGCTTTATGCTTAAGTCTTCGATATTTTCCAGAAGGGTATGATGGCGATGGTGTATCTTCTGCGCTTCTTCAACGATTTTACCGATTTCCTGCCAACGCTGCATATCAGAGAGTACCGGGTGATTAGGCTTTTTTGCTTCAGAAAGCCGCGTAACTAAATTATGTATGCCCTCTCCGGTTAAGCCGCACGTCGGGACAACCGGCACGCCCAAAAGATCTTCTAATTTCTCTATATCAATTTCAATGCCGCGATGCCTTGTTTCATCCCATATATTTAAAGCAACGACTAAAGGGATATTCTTCTCCAATAGCTGTAGCGAGAGATAAAGGTTCCGCTCTAAATTAGTGGCATCAATAATATTGATAACCAAATCCCCGTCTTTTAGCATCTCAACTGCAACTTCTTCTGCCTTGGAACTTGGTCCTAGATTATAGGTTCCCGGGGCGTCCATTACCATTGCCTTCTCATCGCCGATTTTCAAGAATCCTTGCGTAAATTCTACCGTAGTACCTGGGTAGTTCGATATAAGAACGCGAGCTCCGGTAAGGCGCGAAAATATCGCTGATTTACCGACATTGGGATTACCTATTAATAGAATTTTTCTCACTTCGCCAGGATCCTCCAATTAACCCCGTTAAAAATGTTTCTACCGGGGATCATTTTTCAATTTTAAGCAAAATTTTCCTTGCCATTCTAAAACCAATGGCAATCTGTAAATTATCCAACTTTATAGTCTGTGGCCCCTTCCAGAGTTGAGCGCTTATCTTTGTTACATTTTTACCTGCTCTTATACCCATACTCTCAAGGCGGTTAATTAACCCTGTCCCGCCTTGAATTTCAACGATTATTCCTTTTTGCCCTGTCTTAAGTTGCGTAAGATCTAAAGTCATTATTATTTCCCCTTTTTATGACGGCAGTTCTTGCAATAACCCCTTATCCCCAGGCGATGTTCGGTCGCCTTAAAATCATACTGCCTGCATACCCTATCCTGCAGCTTTTCAATCTCATCATCATTAAACTCTAAAATTTTTCCGCACTTTATGCAGACCAAATGGCCATGATGGGGGCAACCAAGGCTTTTCTCATATTGAGGGCGGTCTGCGTAACGCATTACCTCTTTAATCAACCCTGAATTAATCAAATGAGGTATACTGCGGTAAATTGTTGCCAGGGAAAGCCTGCCCA
>JAHJCI010000224.1 GCA_018813085.1 Candidatus Omnitrophota bacterium
CCGATCTATGAACACTTGAAAAAAGAAGTTAGTCAGAAGGAATTCGTAGAAGCTAAGCTTTATGACCGGAAATATTATTTAACCGATTGCGACGGTTATGAAGATTACTTAAAAGGCAACCTCAGCCTATTGAGGCATCAAAGGGTAATGGGTTTTGCAAAAATTCAGGGCGGTGAGTCGGTATTGGATATAGGCTGCGGCCGGGGAGAGTTAACTTATCAGTGTGCAAGAAAGGGCTGCAGGGTAATGGCAGTAGATTATAGCAGTGATTCTATCGAGCTTACCAGGGAGACGGTATCTAAATTGCCCGCTCAATTGCAGAAGGATATAACCATCGCGGCGATGGATGTTACCAGGATGGATATTAGCGAGAAATTCGACGCGGTATTCATGATTGACCTGGTTGAGCATCTTTATGATTGGCAACTGGAGATCCTTTTCAGCAAGGTCAGGGATTTACTGAAACCAGGAGGCAGGTTGATTATCCAGACACCAAACTTAAATTATGAGAGGTTTCTTTTTCCTTTGAAACGCCTGATATCGCTTCCGGCAACTTTTCTCAAGCAAATTTCCCGGTTTTTAAGAAAAAAAACAAAGGAGAAAAGATTTGGGCAATGGCTTAGGAAAACATTCAGAATTTTACCTAACAGGGACAGGGGCGAGGGCTTGATACATTCGATGCACGTTAATACGCATACGCCAAGCGATCTAAAAAGGCTGCTTTCTGAATTTGATTCACGAATTTTTTGTTCCGACCATTCCAGGAATCCAATTTCTTTATTATTCAAAAAATGGTGGGGACGAGAGATAGTGGTTATTGCCCGGGTTAAGGGTATAAATTAATTGCCTTAAAGGAGATTCCGCAAGCAGAAGAGAGATTATGGAATTCTATAAAATCCAGGATTATCCTGATTTTCTATTCCAACGCGCATACCGCAGGAAAGCATACCAGGCAATCCGCAAAAAGGTTAAGAGTATAGCGATATATAAATCAGGCGGAGGGTTAGGGGATTTAGTTCAAAGTATTCCGCTATTTCGCAGTTTTAAGGAAATGTTCCCAGAGTCAAAACTTTTTTATCTTGGATTATACCAGAGGCCCCGGTGTAATACGCTTTTTAATTGTATCCCCTATATTGACGGATATATAGAATATGTACGGCCAGGCAGGGAGAGCAGCCTTAAAGAATACCTTCGTTTTAGAAAGGATTTCTTCGGGAAGTTCGACCTTATCGTTGATACGCAGTCAAAATTTGCTCCTTCTTTTTATCTTTGGTTCTTGGCTTCTAAATATTTTCTTTCCAGGAATCCTTTTTTTTCGCACTGGAAGAGCATGCCCGGCCTGAATAAAAAGATTCATGTTGCGGCAAAGATGTATTTTTTAGCGCGTATCTTAGGGCATAAGGGAGCTGATATAAATCCGGCTATTAATATCCCCCGCGATTACATTGCGGCAGCAGAAAAATGCCTCGCGGTTCACTCCGGGCCCTTTATATCTATTTTACCGGGAGCAGGGCACCCTTATAAAATGTGGCCGAAAGAAAATTTCGCTTTTTTAGCAGATAAATTCTCCTCTATGGGTTACAGGATAATTTTACTCGGGGCCGAAAACGAAAAGAGCCTTCTTTTGGAAGTTTCCGGTCTGATGCAGAGTAAGCCGATAATTCCGATGTTGGAAGAACCTCTCTTTGGCCAGGACCCCATATACAGCATAGGTTTATTCAAATCTTCTATTTTGACTATCGGGTGTGATTGTGGAGGCTTGCATTTAAGCACATTAGCCGGCTGTCCCGTAATCGGTATATACGGGCCAAGTAGCCCACTGAAAAGCGGTCCCTTGGGAAAGAAAAATGTAGTTATTTATAAAAGATTTGATTGCTCTCCTTGCAGGTTAAAGGATTGCAAGTTTCAGCGCAGTTGCTTGAAAGAGATTATTCCTGAGGATATAATTCAGGCAGCTAATTTTATCCTCAGGGACGTTTCTTAATCTATTCAGGGGATGCTCATCCGTTGGAGTTATAGCAGGGTGTCGGGAGCGGTAATTGAAGGAGGCAGTTTATGTCAGGAGAAGTTTCAGTATCCTGTGTTGTGATTACTAAAAACGAAGAGGCAAAAATCGAGGAGTGTTTAAAGAGTGTGCATGGCTGGGTGAGCGAAATTATAGTGGTTGACGATGAGAGCACTGACCGCACAGTAGAAATTTCCAGAAAATATACCGATAGGGTTTTGATTCGCCGGATGGATAACGAGGGCAGGCATAGGAACTGGGCATATGCTCAGGCAAAGAATGATTGGGTTTTCAGCCTGGATGCTGACGAAAGGGTATCCGAAGGATTAAAGAAAGAAATCAGTGAAGTTTTAAACAAGGATACTTCCTTTTCCGGCTTTACAACTCCGCGCAGGAATCTGATCGGCGATTACTGGTTAAGGTGGGGAGGACAGTACCCGGCTGCGCAATTAAAATTCTTTAGAAAAGACAGATTCAAATGGGAAGAGGCAGAGGTTCATCCACGCGCTTTCCTAAGCGGCAGTTGCGGGCATTTTAACAGCGATATTATTCATTATTCCTGGAACGATTTCGCTCATTTTTTTGATAAAGTCAATTCTCAGAGTACTCTGGAAGCAAAAAAATGGATACATAGCAATAGAAAAATGTCTATGCCGCATGCGTTTTGGCGGGCAGTCGACCGTTTCTTCAGGAAATTTATACGTAAGAAAGGATATAAAGACGGGTTTTATGGTTTTGTAGTCGCATTTTCTGACAGTGTTTATCAAATCTTGAGTTATGCTAAATATTGGGAGATGAAAAATAAACAGTGAATATCGCATTCCTTGACCGTGACGGGGTGATTAATGAATACCCCGGAGATGCCAAATATGTAAGCAACTGGCAGGAGTTTCGTTTTATCGAAGGGGTAGAATTTGCGCTTCGAAGATTGACTAAAGCGGGATTCAAAGTTTTTATTATTTCAAATCAGGCGGGCATAGCCAGAGGCATATATTCGAAAGACAACCTGGATTTGATTACAGAAGGGATGTTAAAAAAATTGCAAGCCGCAGGAGTAAAGCTGGACGGCGTATATTATTGTATCCACCGTAATGAAGACAATTGTTCTTGCCGCAAACCGAAAATCGGCTCGCTTGAACGAGCACTAAAAGAGCACGATATCCCCAAGCAAATGTTAAAAAAAAGTTTTTTCATCGGGGACAGTATTACTGATATACAAACCGGTAAGAATGCCGGATGCAGGACTATATTAGTATTCAGCGGGAAAGAGAAAGCGGGAAATCAGGATTCCTGGACGGTTCGTCCGGATTTTACTGCCGCGGATTTAAAAGAGGCAGTAAATTTTATGCTTTAATATCGGGGACACCATTAAGATTAGCTGCGGGATAGGCTCCCGATTTCCGCCGTAGGCGGATTCGCCTTCGGCGAAGGCTGAACCCCGCATCCCTCTTGGAATTAGAATTAAAAGGTGCGGGGCAAGAGGACACCCCTAAAATAAGATGAAGATAATTATTAGTTATGCTTCAGCCGGTAGCGGACATCGCCGGGCGGCCCAGGCAATTTACAGTTATATCAAGGAGCATTATCCCGCAGTGGATGTGCGTATCATTGATGTGCTTCCCTATACTAATTTCATATTCTCCACTTCATATTCCCGGGGTTATTCTTTTCTGGTGATGCGTTTAAAATTCATCTGGGCAATTATATTCCGCATTACCAGCCTGAAGAATGTTTCTGATTTTATTCATTTTATCTGCAGGCTTAATTGCGGCCGCTTCAAGAATTTACTGATTAAGGAAAATCCGGATATTGTTTTAGCCACTCATTTTCTTCCCGCAGAAGTCGTTGCGTACCTTAAAGAAAAAGGCAGGATCAACTCGCGCCTGGTCACGGCGATTACGGATTTCGGCTTGCATCCTTTATGGATTTATCAAAGTTGTGATGATTATATTGTTGGCTCAGAGCATACCCGTGACAGCCTGATTGCTCAGGGGGTAGAGGAAAGTAAGATACTGATGGCAGGCATACCAATTGACCCGCGGTTCGTATCGGTAGAAGGGCGTAGTCTGCGTAAAGTTCAGAATACTCCCGCTTCTCAGGCAGCAGGCTTAGTCAGCGCCGCAGGATTTACTGTTTTACTGGTGACCGGTACTTTTGGTTTTGTTTTGATCGATAAGGTCGTTGATATGCTGCGCTCGGAAGCAGAGTTAATCGTCGTCTGCGGGAAGAATCAACGGTTATATAATAGATTGAAACGTAAAGATTATTCCGGAGTGCAGTTATTCGGTTTTACCGAAGATATGCATAAGCTGATGTCTCAGGCAGACCTGTTAGTTACAAAGCCCGGAGGCCTGACTATAGCCGAGGCCATGGCTATGGATTTACCGCTGGTCTTTATCGGCAGCATACCCGGGCAAGAAACAGAGAATGCTCAGATTCTGGAGTCTTATGGCTGTGCAATAAATACAAATAATCTAGAATCCTTACGGCAGGTAATTATTAATTTCAGGAACAATCCGGAAAAATTAGATTTAATGCGCGCCAATATCCACAGAATAAAAAACCCGGATGCCACGGAGGAAATTTGCCGGTACATAATGTCGAATAATGCCGGAGCTTAACGCTATCCCTGTTGCCTGCGAAATATTTAATAGGCCAGCTTGAAATAAAATCATTAATATGTATGCCCAGGTAGTTTTTAATTTACCAATTGAAGGACCGTTTGACTATTTAATTCCTGCCGGAGTGGATAATATTCTGGAGCCGGGCATGCGGGTTAAGGTTTCTTTTGGGAAACGCATTTGCCTTGGTTATGTTGTTTCTAAATCCAGGCAGACTCAAGCCAAAAAGATAAAGCCGATAATTAAAATTCTCGATTCTTCGGCCGTCCTGGATAAAGCAATGTTAAGGTTGACCCGTGAAATAGCCGGATATTATGCTTCTAGTTGGGGACAGGTTATTGAGTCTGCTTTGCCCGTAAGCTTAAAAAGAGGAAGAAAAATTTCGCTTGAATCGATCAGGCAAGAAGGACAAAGGATTAAAAATCAGGAGGTGGTATTATTACAGGATATACGCAACCGGGCTTGTTGGCAGGCTTGCCTGCAGGATATAAAGGATAGCCTCCGGGAACAAAGGGGCGTTATAATATTGACTCCGGATAAAGAGTCGGCTGAGTTAATTCAGAAAGAATTACAAGAGAAGTTAAATAGCGGAGTCGGTTTATTACACAGCTATCAGTCGGCGAAGGAAGAATTAAGGCAGTGGGTTGATATTAGATGCGGCAAGTTAAGGATAGTAGTCGGTACGCGCATGGCAGTATTTGCGCCTGTTAATAATTTGGGGCTTATTATTGTCGAAGAAGAGCAAAGCACGGTTTATAAACAGGATTCATCACCTCATTATCATGCGCCGCAAGTAGCGAGGTTGCGTTCTAAAGGAGAGGGGGCAAAACTTATTCTTTCCAGCTCTAGCCCTACTTTAGAAACCTTTAGACAGGCCAGGGAAGGCAGGATTAAATATTTTCTAAAGGACGGCCAATCCTTTCCGCGGGAAATCAATTTAATTGATTTAAATCGCGCAGGATTCAATCCGCAGAGGAGAGAAATACTCCTTTCTATCAGCATGGAGGATGCGATAAATAAAACAATAAACGAGAAAGGCCGTGTTGCGCTGTTTCTTAACCGCCGCGGTTTTGCTGTTTTTGCTTCCTGTCAGCATTGCGGTTTGGTATTACGCTGCCCCCGTTGCAATGCGAATTTAGTTCTACATTTTACCAGCGCTAAATTAGTCTGCCACCAGTGTAATTATAGCATGCAGTCTCCGAAAATTTGCCCTAATTGTAATTCCGGATATATACGCTATTCTGGTTTAGGCACCGAGAAACTGGAGAGCGAAATCAGCCGTTTGTATCCTCAGGTTAAGATTGCGCGGCTGGATAAGGATGAAAAAGAATTCTCCAGGGACGCAGAAATAATTATCGCCACAGAATCGATATTTAAACACAGGCCGGATAATTTAGATTTGGTAGGAGTAATTTCTCTGGATGCCGTATTAAGGCGGCCTGATTTTCGCGCTGCCGAGAGGGTATTCGGTTCGCTGATACATCTTGCCTCTTTAACTTCCGTAAGGTTGATGATTCAGACGAATTTTCCTCGGCACTATTGTTTTCAGGCGCTACTAGAAAGGAAGATCGAGCTTTTTTACGAGTCGGAATTAGCGCTGCGGGGCGAAGCAAAATTACCCCCATTTGGCCACATTATCGCGGTTCAGTTAAGAGGAGCGAAAGAGGAAAAGGTGCGCCTTGCAGGGGAAGAATTATTCCAAGCCCTCAGTACAAATAACCGCGGCAGCTCAATAAAGGTATTTTCCCGAACCAGCCCTATGCAGCATAAAAAGAGGGATAAGTTTTATGAGCAAGTTCTCTTGAAAACGGATTCCGTAAAAAGGGGGGTTGATTTTCTGAGAAATAGATTAGCTAATTTTCGTCGCTCAGGTATAATTATTACGGTAGACGTTGACCCGGTGTAAGATAGAAAATTAAAAATAAAAGATTAAAAATAAAAAAAAGAAAA
>JAHJCI010000225.1 GCA_018813085.1 Candidatus Omnitrophota bacterium
AGGTTTAACAAAGTAAGTACCATTTCTATTTAATATTTTATTAAAGGGTAATATAATCTTTGGCTGGATAATCCAGGAGAGATATGGTAATATTTTAAATATTTAAAAGGAGTTTATTATGTGCCTGGGAATACCGATGAAGGTTGTTAAGATAAAAGACGAGCTCGCCTGGGTTAAAAGCGGCGGCCTGCTGCGGCAGGTTAATATCCAGATGATCCCTGCTTTGAAACTCGGGGATTATGTTATCGTGCATGCTGGTTTTGCTATAGAAATAGTTGATCAGCATGCAGCCCACGAGACGCTAAAACTGCTTGATGAAATAAGATGAAATATATAGATGAATTTCGTAACAAAAATCTGATAAGAAAAATATCCGCAGAGATATCAGGGCTTATGCCTGAGGAGGAAATCAGGCTGATGGAGGTTTGCGGTACGCATACCCAGAGTTTTTATCGCTTTGGGCTGGATAAATTATTGCCGGATAATCTTTGTTTGATTGCCGGGCCCGGATGCCCGGTTTGCGTATCAAGCCAGGATTATATCGACAGGGCAATTGAATTAAGCAGCCAGCCGCAAACAATTATCTTAAGCTTTGGCGATATGATGCGTGTTCCGGGCACGAATTCAACACTGGAAAAGAAAAAGGCCGCAGGGGGGGATGTACGCATTATTTATTCCGCATGGGATAGCCTGACAGTTGCAAAGGCAAATCCCGGCAAGAAAATAGTGTTGTTAGCGGTAGGGTTTGAGACAACTGCCCCCACTTTTGCGTTGACATTATTAGCGGCCCAAAAAGAGAAACTCAAGAATCTTTTATTCTTTTCTGCTTTGAAGCTTATTCCTCCTGCGATGAAGGCATTAGTCTGCGACCCCCGGATTAAAATTCACGGTTTTCTCTGCCCGGGGCATGTCTCGGCAATAATCGGCAGCCGGGCTTACGAATTTATTACCAGAAAATATAAGATTGCATGTTGTGTGACCGGGTTTGAGCCGGCTGATATCATGGAAGGTATATATTTTTTGCTTAAGCAGATCAGAGAGAAAAAATCCCGCGTGGATAATCAGTATATGCGCGTGGTAAAAAGAAAAGGCAACCCGATGGCAGTGGCAACTATAAAAAAGGTTTTCCGGGTAAGCGACTGCGCATGGCGCGGTTTGGGCATGATACCGAAAAGCGGCCTGAAATTAAGGAATGAATACTTAAAATTTGACGCCGAGCGGCAAATGCCCGTTAAGATTAAGCACAAGAAAGAAGACAAAAGGCTCAAAAAGTGCCGTTGCCATGAAGTACTAAAAGGAATAATCAGGCCCAGCGAATGTATTTTGTTCAGAAGGGCATGCCGTCCGGATAACCCTTACGGCGCCTGTATGGTTTCAAGAGAAGGAGCTTGCAATGCATATTATAGATACAGACGGGATATTAAATATGAAAGATAAAAGATTAAAAATACATACTCAATTTAAAAAATTTACCTTCTCTCTTAGCATTTTTTATTTTTTATTTTTTATTTTTAATTTTTTAATTGGGTGCGGGAAAAATAATCAGTTAGAACAAGCGCGTAATTATAGCAATAAGTCCCAGGATTATTATCAGCAGGCAGTAAAAGAATATAAAGATCTAATTGACCAGAGCAGGAATTTGGGGCAGGCGAATTTAGAGTTGGGCTTGCTCTATTATAAGCATGCCGAATATGAATTAGCCGGCAGGCACTTGTTAAAGACATCTGCGGCAGAGGCGAAGAAATACCGCGCACTTTCCTTATACAGGAGCAATGATTTTACCGAAGCCAAAGAAGCGTTTAAGAAGATAGAAAATCCCGACAGCGAAACCCTGTTTTTTTACGGGCAAACCTGCGAGAAGCTCAACCTTTATGATGAAGCCCTGGGTATTTATAGCAGAGTCCTCCAGCAGCCTTTTAGTGCCTTGGCCGGAGAGCAGATACAATCAATAACAAAGTCCG
The DNA here is from genome assembly GCA_018813085.1 of Candidatus Omnitrophota bacterium. Lineage (GTDB taxonomy): Bacteria > Omnitrophota > Gorgyraeia > Gygaellales > JAHJCI01 > JAHJCI01. Next base: position 1,962 of record JAHJCI010000225.1, read on the forward strand.
GAGAGAATATACATCAGGATAATTTGCCCCAAGAGCTGTCTGAGGCGATTAATGCCGCGCCTGGTGCCGAGAAATACCCTAATGCCGCAGCATTGATCCTGCTTTCTGATGAGCTGATTAATATTAGCGCAGAGAATACAGCTGTTTTCTCAGAACATTTTCTGATTAAGATATTGAACGAGAGGGGCAAGCAGAATTTTTCCGAGATTGTAATCGGTTACGATTCTACATACGAGAAAGTGGAATTGGAATATGCGCGTACAATACGTCCGGACGGAATAGTTGTGCCTGTGGGCAGCCGTCATATTCGCGATGTTTCCAAATATTTGAATTTTCCCCTTTACAGCAACGCACGGGCGAGAATAATTTCCTTCCCGGAAATTACAGAAGGCTCTATTATAGAATATAAATATAAAATTTACCGCAACGAGCTTATAAACGAGAATGACTTCAGGCTGGCTTATTATTTGCAGGAATCAGAACCGGTTATCAAGGCCCGCTTTAAATTGATTTTGCCCGCGGATAAGCCCCTGCATTATAAATTTATCAATGCTGATTATAATACTCATCAAGCCAGGCTAGAGCCGCAGGTAAAAGATAATCGAGGGTATAAAGAATACCTTTGGGAATTCAGAGATATTCCCGCCATCATACCAGAGGCGGATATGCCTCCTGCTTCAAAAATAAATACGATTATCCTTATTTCAACTTTTGATTCCTGGGAGGAAGTTTACCGCTGGTGGTGGAAACTCGCCAGGGATAAGATTCATGCAGATTCATCGATAAAACAAAAGGTTCAGGAATTAACCCAGGGCAAAGATTCGGTTATAGAGAAAGTAAAAGCAATATATAATTTCTCTGCCAAGGATATACGTTATGTTGCGGTTGAATACGGGCAGGCAGGATACGAACCGCATAAAGCATCTGACATCTTCTTTAATAAATACGGAGACTGTAAAGACCAGGCGGTTCTCTTGGTGGCTATGCTGCGGGAAATCGGGGTTCAGGGTTTTCCTGTTTTAATCGGCACCCAGGATTACCTTAATTTAGAAGAAGATTTTCCTTCGGTTAATTTCAATCATTGCATTGCTGCCGTCGAGTTAGAAGGGGAAATAGTATTCCTTGACCCTACTTGCTCGACCTGTTCCTTTGATGTATTGCCTGCCGGCGACCAGGAAAGGAAGGTTTTAGCTTTTTCTGATCAGGGATACCGGATTTTGGATACTCCCCTCTATCCTGCCGAACATGATTACCTCAAGCAGGTTCTTAAGATAGAGATTAGCCCGGAAGAAGCAATTCAGGCCCAAAGGTCGGTTTATACCTCTGGATTATACGATGCCAGTCAACGCTTCTGGCTTAAATATTCAAGCGATGAGGCAATCTCCGAAAGCCTTAAGCAGGCGATACAGAATATTTCGCCTGCCTCCCGCTTAATAAAATACGACATAGAGAATTTAGATGACATGAATAAGAGCATAGTTTTAAGTTATTCCTTTTCCGGGAAGGAATATTGGGCCAGGGCTGGGAATTTAAGGATATTCCCCCATCTTGCGGTTTTGGATACCTCTGTTGTAGCCAAAGAGTCGCGGCGTTATCCGCTTGACTTAGGGACTCCCGGCAGCAAGATAACCAGGCTGGATGTAATTCTGCCTGCGGGGTTTGAGATTTACTATTTACCGGATAATTTTCAAAAGAAAAGCCCCTGGATGGATATAGATGTCAAATATAATATGGAAGAAAATAATTTTTATTTTCAGCAGATAACCAGGCTAAAAATCAGGGACATTCCGCTTTCTGAGTATCCGGAGTTTAAGGATTTTATCGAGGGCATATCAAGGCAAATTAGAGAAAGGGTGGTTTTCAGGAGTGACTAAGCAAAAAAAGGATGCAGAGCGCAGGCAATATATCCGCCTTGATTCGGTCTTCCCGGTTGATTTTCGCCTCACTGCTCAGGACGGAAAAACATTTCTATCCGACTGGATACAGGGTTTTACAAACAATATTTCCCGCGGAGGCATTTGTCTTTCGGTAAATAACCTCAAGTCAGAATTTGTGGCGCTTATTAAAAAAGGCGAGGTAAAGCTGCTGCTTAATATCCAGGTCCCTCTCGCCAGCCGCTCTACACCCGCCCGCAGCAAGCCGGTATGGATAGAGCCGGTTCTCAATCAGCCGGGGCAATATATTATCGGTTTATCTTATCAGGAAATTTCAGCTTCCGCTAATAAGCGAATCGTAGGTTATGCCTGGAGCAAATACCTTATCCCCCGTATCAGCGCAGGCCTCTTGATTATCCTGACCTTAAGTATCTCCGTGAGCGGTTATTTTAACTGGCGCCTGAGACAGGAGAACCGTAAATTAGTCAATCAAATGGTTAGCGTTCTTGAAGAGGTAAAAATTGCCAGCCAGAACGTAGAAAAGATAAACAGGGAAAAGGAAGAACTTAATTCCCGCCTCGGGCAGGTCGGGGATAAAATAAAGACAGCCGAGCAGGATAAAGAGAAGCTGGCAGAGGAGCTCCTGCGTATTAAGTTCCAGGCTCAAGCGCAGGATAGCGATGAGGCAGTAGCCGGAGAAGACACTCAACGCCTGACTCTCTTGATCGAACGCCTCAAGAAAGAAAAAAGCATGCTGGAGCAGGAATTATATAGCCTTGGCAGAAAGGAAAATATGGCCGCTGAGAGTCTAATGATCTTAGACAGAAAGAAAGCATCCGTTCAGCAGGCGACCTTTGATAATATGTATCAATGGCTGCTTAGGCATCAAAATCCGCGCACAGGGCTTATCTTGAGTTTTGAAGGGGATAATGACATTGCCAAATGGGGTTTTACTTATGACCAGGCACTGGTG
>JAHJCI010000021.1 GCA_018813085.1 Candidatus Omnitrophota bacterium
TATTATGGAAAATAATCAAAATGAAGATGGAAGTATTACTATTCCTGAGGTTTTAAAACGGGCTATCTCTGACTCAATCTCCTCTAGTGTCATATCTTTCGGTTTCTTCTGGATTTCACCCTCGTTGCTCTTTGCGAGGTTCAGGTTTAAAAACAGGGTTTTGAAATTCAGCTTGTAAAATCTTCCCGGGTTACTCAGGTCAGGCTCATCAGAAGTTCCGTCGATCAATTTTAGCTTTACCATTCCCTTCTCGGGCACGGGAACAAATTCGCCTTTTTTGGCAACGATAGTACGGCAGGGATTATTATCGGGCTGGGGTTCATAAATGCGTACCTGTTGAAGCAGGTTGCCGTCTATATGGTAGATAAAAATTACGTATTTATCAAAGGAATCGATAAAAGTTCCCGCTTCAAGTGCTGCTCCGGGGCTTTTTATTCCGATTGAACTTAATGTCCTGCGTGAGGCAAAGTGCGCATAAGGTATGATCCTGTCGTTGAATAAAACTAGAATCAGGCTTAAGATTAAGCCTAGCGTTAATAAAGGAGTAATCACTAAACGCAAGATGCTTACTCCGCTTGCGCGTATGGCTATGATTTCATTATCGCTTGCAAGGCGTCCTAAGGACAAAAGCGTAGCCACTAATGCGGCAATGGGAATGGTATAAGTAAGCAGCGCGGGTATAAGGAAGAAAAATAATTTGGCAACATTAACGATATCAACGCCCTTGTTGATAATTAAGTCGGCTAGGCGGATGAGGTTGCCCTGGATCATTACCAGGGTTAAAACCACCAGGGAAACCATGAATGGGCCCAGGAATTCTTTCAGTATATAGTTGCGCAGAATCTTCATTTTTAATGAGCCCCGCCATAGGGGGGGCGAATTGAACCCTTGACATCTACGATGTCAAGGGTTCAATTCGCCAGAGTTAAAACAAATATATTTCCTGCACCGCCAGCTTTCAGAAGAGAAGATGCTTCGTGGGAGGTTGCTGCGGTAGTTAATACATCATCTATCAAGAGTATATTTTTGCCCTTTATTTGTTCCGGATTATCCAAGGAAAAAGCGTTTTCTATATTCTTCCAACGCTCTTCTTTGCTAAGTTCTACCTGGGGCTTACGCTGGTATTTACGCCGCAGGTTAGACAGAGAAAGAGGCAAGGAGAACTCTTTGGCAATCCGGCACGCTAAGAGCTCTGCCTGATTGAATTCCCTCTCCTTTAATCTTATCTTGTGCAGCGGGATAGGCATTATTAAATCAAAACACTTCATGTTCAGGTGCTGTTGCCGGATGAAATTAATCAATAACCCTCCCAGAAACGGACTTAAATAATCCCTGTTTTGATATTTGAATTTGTGGATGATTTCGCGAATTATGCCTTCATATTTATATGGACTAAGGGCGCGCTGGAAAGCAAAGTTTTTTCTCAGGCAGGCCGGGTGAGCCTTGTTCTTGAGTTCTTGAGCGCGTATTTGCCTTCCGCAGATAATACAAAGAGGCGGTATATTTCCTTTAATCCCGCTGCGGCAATCAGAGCAGAGTATATTATCTATCGTATTATCTGCTAAAGGGTTATGGCAAATTAGGCAGGTCTTAGGATAAAGGATTTCCAGGAATTGATTAAATATGGTTTTCAGGCCCAAGCAGGGTTTAAGCTCTTTTTTTACTATACCCCTGTTTAAGGTTGCATTCGGCATACTTTATATAATAACAGTAAATTACTTTTTGTCAATTGACAGTTGGGCATACTCATAGTAAAATACTTCTCTGGTATGAAGATAAAACAAAGCGCAAAATTTAGAGTTAAATTACTGCGGCTTCTCAGGCAAAAAGCCTTGAAGCGAGGCAGGATTGTTCTATCCTCAGGCAAGGTAAGTAATTATTATCTTGACGGCCGCCTTATTACCCTTAATGCGCAAGGAGCATATTTAGCAGCGAAGATTATGCTGGAGTTAATCAGTTTAAGGAGGATTTCCGCTATCGGCGGCCCGACCTTGGGCGCTGATCCTATTGTTGGGGCGACTATTGCATTAGCTGGGGCAGCAGGTAAGAAGCTTGGCGGTTTCATCGTGCGCAAGAAGGTTAAAGGCCATGGCAGGCGGCGTTTAATCGAGGGACCTGTCTTGAAGAAGGGCAACAGGGTGGTTTTGGTAGATGATGTTGTAACTACAGGAGGCTCTTTAATTGAGGCAAAAAAGGCCCTGGATAAAGAAGGGGTTATAGTGGATTGTGCGATTGTTATAGTTGATAGGCAAGAAGGCGCTTGCGAGAACTTAGCCATGGCCGGATGTCGACTTATTTCCATCTTCAAAAAGAAAGACATACTTTGATATGAAAGTCCCTTTTGTAGATTTAGGCATGCAATACAGGGCAGTAAGAAAAGAAGCCCTTCAGGGAATAGACAGAGTTTGTAAAAGAAGCAATTTTATACTCGGCGATGAGGTTCGCAGGTTCGAGCAGGAATTTTCCGCATACTGCCGAATGAGGTATGCGGTTGGTTTGAATTCCGGCAGCGATGCGCTTTTATTAAGCCTTCTGGACCTGAATATCGGTAAGAATGATGAAGTAATCGTTCCCGCCTTTACCTTCATTGCAACGGCATTGGCGGTTTCGCACTCAGGAGCCAGGCCGGTATTCGCAGATATCGACGATAAGACCTATAATATTGATCCCGCGGCAATAAAGAAGGTAATTAGCAAAAGAACGCGCGCAATTATACCTGTCCATCTTTTCGGGCAAACGGCAGATATGAATCAGATCCTGAAAATAGCCGATAAATACGGCTTAAAGGTTATAGAAGACTGCGCCCAGGCCCACGGCGCAGTATATAAGCCTCGCAAGAAGAGAGCCGGTTCTATGGGAGAAGCGGGTTGTTTTAGCTTCTATCCGACTAAAAACCTGGGCGCTTTTGGCGACGGGGGCATGATTGTTATTAACAGCAAAAAGGCTTACAGGCGCCTGCGCATATTGCGCGATACCGGCAGGTCCTCTCATTATATGCATACAGTAAAAGGGTATAATTCACGTTTAGATACCCTTCAGGCAGTTGCCTTAAGGTTGAAATTAAGGCATTTGGATAAATGGAACAAAATGCGCCAGGCGAACGCCAGGATTTATACAAGTTTATTTAAAGCCCATCCCGATATTATTTACCCTTACGAGGCAGCGTATTCCAGCCACGTTTATCATATTTATGCCTTGCAGGTCAAAAATAGAAGCAGGGTTTTCGAGCATCTTAAAAAAAAGGGTATCGGGGCAATGGTTCATTATCCTGTTCCTCTTCATCTGCAGAAGGCATATAAAGACTTAGGCTATATGCGAGGAGATTTTCCCATAGCAGAAAGAATAGCCCGCCGAATTATATCTTTACCAATGCATCCTTTTTTAAAGCGCAGCCAGATAGAATATGTTGCAGGGGAGGTTTTGCGAGTTTCAGGTTAAAGGGTTGCCGGTTTACCCAGAGAAAGGAGCAACTAGCCATGGCTGAGACATTGGGAAGCCTTATAGATAAACTGACGATCAAGGATTTGAGGCAGCATAATTTAAAAAGTATGCTCAATTCAAAAAATAAAAAATTTTCTGCCTCTGAAATAAAAAAGAAATTAGTCTTGATAAAGGCCCAGAGGCAGGATTTAATACAAGAAATTGATGATTTTATCATTGCGGCAGCCCGGGGGAAGGTAAAAATAAGAGAAGAGAAGCTAAAGCTCTATAATGCCCCTGAGCACATCGGAAGGATACCGGCGTCTAAAAGTATCGCTAAGATAATTTCTGCCCTGGCCGGGAAGAACCTGGAGTTATGGAATCTTGAGGATGAAGCCAGGAGAAAAGACGTAAGCGATGCTTACATAGGAAGAATCAAGCGTAAAATCGACTTAGCCAACCAGCAAAGGAACGACTTAATAGACGGCCTGGATGAATTGCTAGAGAAATGCCTGAAGAAAAGCATATCCTCATCGTAAATCCTTTTGGTATCGGCGATGTATTATTTTCCACGCCATTAATCCGTAATTTAAGGTTCTATTACCCGGATGCTTTTATTGCAGTTGCGGTTCAGAAAAAAACCGCGCCCCTCTTAGAAAATAATCCAAATATAAACAGAGTTATTACTTTCAGCCGGGGCGATTATAAGAATTTATCCCGTAGGTCAAGGCTGCAGGCTTTAAAGCTGCTTCTTGAGACAATACGCCAAGTGCAGGGATTAAAATTAGACATTTGTTTTGATTTATCCCTGGAGCACCGCTATAGTTTATTGCTAAAATTGCTCAACGTGAAGCAGCGTATCGGCTACAACTATAAAAAACGCGGCAGGTTTCTTACTGATAAGATTAGTATAGATGGATATAGGCAGGAGCATGTCGTAGATTACCATCTTCAACTTTTAAAATTCCTGGGGCTCAAGCCGCGTGAGGGCAACCTGGAGTTATTTCTTTCTCAGAGCCAAAAGGATTGGGCCAGGGATTTTCTGGATCATAACGTTATAGAAAAGAGCGACTTGTTAATCGGAGTTGCACCTTTTGGCGGAGAGACATTCGGAAGCCGGGCACTTATTAAACACTGGCCGGTTGAGAATTATGCTAAACTTTGCGATTTGTTAATCGAAAGACTAAAAGCAAAGATTATTATTTTATCAGGCCCCCAAGAGAAGGCAGGGCTTAATCATCTCCTATCCCTTATGCATAATAAGGCAGTCCATACCACAGAAGCCAGCATAATGCAACTAGCTGCGGTCACGGCAGGTTGCAGGCTGGTAATCTCTAATGATACAGGTCCCTTGCGCTTTGCCAATGCCCTGAATGTTCCCAGCTTGTCTTTATTCGGACCGGTTGATGAAAAAGTTTACGGCCCTTATCCTGCCTCTTGCCGCAATGCGGTATTAAAAAAAGACTTTACTTGCCGTCCGTGTTACCTGAATTTCAGGGTATCTGAATGCCTTTACCAGAGGCGCTGCCTTACCTCGATTAAGATAGAAGAGGTTTTTCTGGAAGCAGAAAATTTATTAAATAAAA